>CAWVZA010000027.1:0-23138 GCA_963934545.1 uncultured Sulfitobacter sp. | reverse complement strand
CGAGTTGGAGTTCTACTCGATCAAGGTGTAGGACGGCCCACTGACCTCGCGCCTCCAGCACATCAAAGTTGGTGACGAAATTATCCTGCGGCCCAAGCCTGTGGGCACACTGGTCCATGACGCGCTGCTGCCGGGCAACCGCTTGTGGTTCTTTGCGACGGGGACGGGCTTTGCGCCTTTTGCGTCCTTGCTGCGCGAGCCTGAAACCTATGAGAAATTTGACGAGGTGGTGATCACCCACACCTGCCGCGATGTGGCCGAGCTGGAGTATTCACGCAAGCTGATTGCAGACCTGCAAGCAGACGAGATGATGCAGGAGTTGATCGGTGCAGAGAACCTCGCCAAAATCCGCTACTACCCCACCACGACGCGCGAACAGTCGCCAAAGATGGGGCGCATCACAACATTGTTGGAGGATGGCACCCTATTTGCCGATCTGGGCATCGAAGGCATCAACGTCGAGACAGACCGCGCCATGGTCTGCGGCTCCATGGGGTTGAACACCGATATAAAAGTGATCCTTGAGGGCTTTGGCCTTGAAGAAGGGGCGAATTCGGACCCCAAGCACTACGTCATTGAAAAGGCTTTTGTTGGCTAGGCTACCGAAATCAATCTTTCCTTCGCGGGCGCTGTGAATTGACATTTGCAGCGCCCGCATGCGTTTTGGGGCCATGATATATCTCAAATCCCATTGGCAGTTGCTGGCCCTCACTGCGCTGATATTTGCCCTATGGCAGACACCTGTCGTTGTTCCGCTCAAGATCCTCGTTGTTTTTCTACATGAGCTGAGCCACGCACTGGCTGCTTGGTTTACGGGTGGATCGGTTGAGCAGATATCACTCTCCCCACAGCAGGGCGGTTTTGCCATCACGCGTGGCGGCAATCTGTTTGCGATCCTTTCAGCAGGTTATCTCGGCTCGCTCGGTTTGGGGGCTGTCCTTTTGTTGGTCGCCCTGCGCAGCGAAGCGGACCATGCCGTCACTGCATGTCTGGGCGCTGTTATGCTGTTGGTGACAGTCCTATATGTCCGCGATCTGTTTGCCGCTGCGTTTTGCATTGTCTCAGGTGTGGCACTTCTGGCGATGGCGCGGTTTCTGGGACATGCGGCCAACGATATGGCGTTGCGGGTGATTGGCCTTAGCAGCCTGATCTATGTGCCGTACGATATTTTCAACGACACCATCGCACGGTCAACCCAACGCTCGGACGCATATATGCTGGCAGCCGAGTTTGGCGGCACAGCGATAATCTGGGGTGGGATATGGCTTTCAATCAGCATTGCCGTGATCCTGTGGTGGTTGCGCAGCATCCTCGGCCAGAGCAGCAACATCACTTTGCCCGTGCGGCCATAAAAAAAGCTGCCCCCGAAGGAGCGACTTTTCCAACTTCAGAGAAGTGCCAGCTTACATGCCGAGCGCTTCGCGAACTTTCTCAAGTGCCGTTCCCAGCATCTCGGGATTGCTTTGTGCGGCTTCGAGACCTTTGGTCAGCAGACCCTTCTGGATCGCACCGAGGTCGGATTCGGCGAGTACCTTTGTGGCGCTCTCGAGGTTGAAACCGTCAAGAGTAAGTAATTCAGCCAGTGCATCGCCGGAACCGGTTGCTGCTTCTGCTGCTGCTTCTGTCGTGGCACTTGCTGCGCTCTCTGCTGCCGCTGCTTCGGCTGCCGCTGCGAGCTCTGCTGCTGCCGCTGCTGCTTCTGCCGCTGCTTCAGCAGTTGCGCCCACTGCATCGCTTGCTGCTTCAGTTGTGGCTGTTGCGGCGTCAGATGCTGCCTCGGTAGCTGTATCAACAGCATCGGTGGCTGCATCTGTTACGGCCGTCGCTGCATCTGTTGCAGTTTCTGTTACCGCGTCGACCGCGTCTGTTGCTGTGTCTGCAACGGTTGTCGCTGCATCAGATGCAGTGTCGGCCAACGCGTCTACCGCATCAGTTGCTGCATCTGCAGCGTCAGCAGCCGCATCAGCAACCGCATCTACGGCATCGCCAGCAGCAGATGCTGTCGCATCTATAGCCGATGTCGCTGCACCAGACACGTCAGTTGCAAGATCTTGCACACTGCGGCCAGAATAAAGCAAATAGCCTCCAACTGCGATGATCGCAGCAACGACAATCCAAACTAAATTTTTCATAACATCTTCCCCTTTTTTTGCAGTACGAAATTGCAAATCACTATTCCGTACATCATTGCGGCCCAAATGCGCGTGCATCAGCGCAGGTTCAAGGGGAAAACGCAGCAGCAAAGCACAAGTCTGCATGATTTTGACCTTGAAGGGCGCGTCATGCCTGTTTATCTTCGGTAGTCGGTAATCTCACCATTAAAGGACGTCCATCATCGCTCGCAGACCACATAACGCACCGCCGCAACGAGACACCGGCCCGCGCGTCAATGAATTTATCCGCTCTAACGAAATTCGCCTGATTGGCGCAGATGGCGAGAACGCCGGAGTTGTCACTCCGGCCCGCGCTATGGAAATGGCTGAGGAAGCAGGGCTCGACCTTGTGGAAATCTCGCCCAATGCCAATCCGCCTGTTTGTAAGATTATGGATTTCGGTAAGTTTAAGTACGAAACTCAAAAGCGTGAAGCCGAAGCCCGTAAAAAGCAGAAGATCATCGAGATCAAAGAGGTCAAGTTCCGTCCCAACACGGACAGCGGCGACTATGACATCAAGATGCGCAATGTGTATAAATTTCTGGCCAATGGCGACAAGGTGAAAATCACCCTGCGCTTCCGTGGCCGTGAGATGGCGCACCAGAATTTGGGCCGCGAGTTGCTTGAGCGTGTTGCAGAAGACGTCAAAGAGCACGGCAAGATCGAGAACTTCCCCAAGATGGAAGGCCGCCAGATGGTTATGCTGATCGGGCAACTGCCCAGCAAGTAACCGCGAGTTACCACCATTCTCGTAGTATCAAAGGCCCGCTTTTACGCGGGCCTTTTTGCAATTAATGTTTCCTAAAACAGAAAAGGGGCGCGCATCCAGCGCCCCTTCCCCTGTCAATCAATCGAGGTGAATTAGCTTGCAGCCGTCACCGCACGTTTGGCCATAACACCACACAAATGCGCGCGGTACGTACCAGAGCCGTGTAGATCGCTGATCATCTCATCGCCAGACAGGGTCAAACCGTCCAAAGCTGCTGACGAGAAGTTTGCAGTCAACGCCGCCTCAGCTTCAGTCCAGCGGAACACACCATTCTCGGATGCTCCTGTCACCGCAACCCGCACACCATCCGCGAACTTCGCAACAAATACCGCAACCAGCGGAAAGCGCGACGCAGGCTGCAGGTGCTTCTCGTAATGCGCAGCCTCAGGGATCGGGAATTTCACTTCGGTGACGATCTCGCCCTCTTCCAACGCTGTGTCGAACATGCCCTGAAAATAATCATCCGCTGCAATCTCGCGGCTGTTGGTCACAATCGTAGCACCTGAGGCAAGCACACCAGCAGGATAGCACGCAGAGGGATCATTGTTGGCAACCGAGCCTCCAATCGTGCCACGGTTGCGCACGGCAGGATCACCGATGCGCGCAGCCAGTGATGCCAGCGCGGGGTACTCGCCTGCTTCGGCCGATACCGCCGCATGTGTTGTCGCACCACCGATACAAATCTGGCCCGCATCGTTTTTGCAAACACCCTTCATCTCGGGAATACCGTGCAGGGACACCAGAACCGAAGGTGCCGCCAGTCGTGCTTTGAGCGTCGGGATAAGCGTTTGTCCCCCGCTCATCGGTTGCGCCTCTTCACGCCCCAACGCCTTGACTGCATCTGCAATCGACGTCGGCATTTCAACATCAAAGTTATACATCTTGTCTTCCTTTCAGATGCAGGCCTCAGCCGTTGCATCCTAGTTCAATTCTCAATCTACAACCGATGCCGCATTGGCACCGGTTGCACTTCAACCTTAGCTGTTCATCGCCTCCCAAACGCGGTGCGGTGATACGGGCATATCAATATGACCCACATCCTTGCCGCCCGAGCGCATGGCATCCAGAACCGCGTTCACAACTGCTGGCGGCGATCCAATCGCCCCCGCTTCGCCGCAGCCCTTAACGCCCAACGGGTTGTGCGTACAAGGGGTCTGGCACGAATGGTCCACATCATAGAACGGCAGATCAGAGGCACGCGGCATGGCGTAGTCCATGTAGCTGGCGCTCAGAAGCTGACCGTCGGAATCATAAGCACAATTCTCGAGCAATGCCTGCCCGATGCCCTGTGCCAGACCGCCATGGACCTGCCCTGTCACGATCATCGGGTTGACGATATTGCCAAAGTCATCCGCCGCCGAGAACCGCTCAACCGTGACTTGACCCGTTTCGGGGTCAAGCTCGACTTCGCAGGCATAAGCACCAGAGGGATAGGTAAAGTTGGACGGATCATAGAACGCAGTTTCTTCCAGACCTGGTTCAATCTCTTCGAGGGGATAGTTGTGCGGCACATAAGCGGCGAGTGTCACATCACCCCAAGCAACGGATTTATCCGTGCCTGCGACTGTAAATGCACCATCTCTGAGCTCCACATCCCCTTCCGAGGCTTCCAGCAAGTGGCTAGCGATCTTGGTGGCTTTTGCGATGATCTTTTCCGTCGCTTTGACCATGGCAGAACCGCCCACCGCGAGGGAGCGTGAGCCGTAAGTGCCCATGCCCATCGGCGTGTTGGCCGTATCACCATGCACGATCTCGACCATATCTTCAGGGATACCGATCATGTCCGCTACAACCTGAGCGAAGGACGTCTCGTGCCCCTGCCCGTGACTGTGCGAGCCTGTCATGACAACTAGACCGCCCGTGGCGTTCACACGCACTGTGCAGCTTTCAAACAGACCTGCACGCGCACCGAGCTGACCCACAAGGTTCGACGGCGCAATGCCGCAAGCCTCGATGTAGCAGTTCACGCCAAAGCCGCGCAGTTTCCCTTTGGCCTCAGATGCCTCGCGGCGCTTTTGGAAGCCCGCGATGTCAGCCATCTCTTCAAGCTTGTCCATCGTGGCAACATAATCGCCCGTGTCATACTCAACAGCCACAGGTGTCTGGTACGGAAATTCCATGATGAAGTTTTGACGGCGCAGTTTAATCGGATCGACCTTCAACTCATGAGCTGCTTTGTCGACCAGACGTTCCAGTTGGTATGTTGCCTCAGGGCGACCTGCCCCGCGATATGCATCCACTGGCACTGTGTTTGTGAACACAGCCTTAACGTTCACATAGACCAGTGGCGTTTTGTAGTTACCCGCCATCAGCGTGCCGTGCAGCCATGTGGGAACTGACGGCGCGAAAGTCGACAGATAGGCGCCCATGTTGGCATATGTATCTGTGCGCAACGCAGTGAAGTTGTTGTCTTTGTCCAACGCAAGCTGGATCTTGGTCACATGGTCACGGCCATGTGCGTCCGACATGAACGCCTCCGATCGGCTCGATGTCCATTTGACCGCACGGTTACAGACTTTGGCAGCGAAGGTCACAAATGCTTCTTCCTGATAATGGAAGATTTTTGTGCCAAAACCGCCGCCCACATCAGGGGCCACAACGCGCAGCTTATGCTCTGGGATACCCAGAACAAACGCGCCCATGAGCAAGCGGATGACATGTGGGTTTTGCGAAGTGGTGTAGAGCGTGTGATCGCCAGTGCCACGGGCAAAATCACCCACAGCAACGCGCGGCTCCATCGGGTTGGCGACAAGACGGTTGTTGACCAGCTCAAGAGTGGTCACGTGATGTGCCTCCTCGAATGCGGTATCCACAGCGCCCTTGTTCTCCTCAACAAAGCCCCAATCATAGCACAGGTTCGATGTCAGATCGTCGTGGACCTTGGTCGCGCCCTCTTTGACCGCTTCCTTCATATCCACAACCGCAGGCAGATGGGTGATGTCGAGCACGATTGCTTCTGCGGCATCACGCGCCTGTTCCAGTGTCTCGGCCACAACAGCGGCAATCGGCTCGCCTACGTGGCGCACTTTGCCGTGGGCCAGCACAGGGTGGCGCGGCTCTTGCATGACTTCGCCGTGCTTGTCTGTGATCTGCCAGCCGCAAGGCACCGAGCCAACGGCCTCAAAATCTGCGCCTGTGAAAATCTTGACCACACCCTCCATGCCGTCGGCAGCGGATGTATCAACGGAATTTAGTGTACCGTGGGCAATGTCAGAGCGTAAGAAGTAAACATACGCCTGCCCGTTTACGTTGATGTCGTCGGTGTAGTTGCCTTCTCCGGTCAAAAACCGGACGTCTTCGCGCCGCTTGCTGCTGGCGCCGATACCATGATCCTTTGGCATTTCAATTCCTCCCTAGGGGCGGTGCGTCTGTGTGCACCCAATCGTAATCGCGGACAATACCGCAAAGCTTGCCACCCGCCTCCCCGCGGGCCGCAAACCGTTACTCTGCGGCCAGTGCCGGAATTTCCTGACCAGATGCGGCCATGATCGCTTTGACGATGTTGTGGTAGCCTGTGCAGCGGCAGATGTTGCCGTCGAGGTAATGGCGCACATCGTCGATTGTTGGCTTTGGGTTGTCCTTGAGCAGAGCTGCTGCAGACATCACCATACCAGGTGTGCAGAACCCGCATTGCAGACCGTGGTGGTCTTGGAATGCTTGCTGGATGGTGTTGAGCGTACCATCTGGCGCTGCTTGGCCTTCAATCGTCGCCACTTCTGCGCCTTCGGCTTCAACGGCCAACATGGTGCAAGATTTCACAGCAACGCCGTTCACATGCACAACACACGCGCCGCACTGGCTTGTGTCGCAGCCCACGTGTGTGCCGGTCATTCCAAGGTTTTCGCGCAAGAACTGCACCAGCAATGTGCGGCCTTCGACCTCACCTTTTGCGGCTTTGCCGTTCACAGTCATATTTAGCTGTGTCATTCACGTCCTCCCAGACTTTTCTATTTGTTATTTGAACTGAGTTAAGCATGGCCCCGAGCTGATGAGAACCAAAAAAATCGCTTGACGCGCTATGTCGCAATTTCCTGCAGGTGCAGCTTCAGTTTTTCGGGCGTCTGGGTTGGGGACGTGTCGGAATTTCCTTGAGCAGACCACCGACCCCCATCTGGCTGATGTCTAGGGCTGTTACGTCAATGCCACAGACCATCCGCGTCAACACCCAATCCGCACCATTGAGCGCAGGTGAGCGTGCGCAACCCGGCAGGCCGATCACACAGGTCTCGCCCAGCGCACCGAGAAATAACAGGTTACCGGGATCAACGGGCATGCCAAAGCGGTTGATGTGCCCCTCTGCCTGTACCAGCGCGGCTGGCGCCACATCATTGATATCTGACGTGGCAGAGCCCGTGAGGATCAGTACAAGCGGTGTTGTTGCGGCCCTTATAGCGGCACTCAAAGCAGCTTGATCATGGGCGACAGTTTGCACAGTCTCTAGCGTGACGCCCAGCGCAGTGAGTCTGTCTTCTACAGCGCTGCGCCCCTTCTCTCCGGCACCACCAGCAATCTCGGTGATGATGAGTGTGGCCGTGGTGAGCTGGGGTGCAGCCACTTTAATCGCGGCTTTCACCCCTGTGACTGCCTTGTCCAGCGCATCTTGAGGCACGGCATAGGAAATGATCTTAATCGTGGCGACCATATCACCGCTGCGCAGTTGGTGATGCGGCGGGACTGTTGCGACAGTGATCATCGGATCAACGCCATTCACAGCGTGCAGCGCCTCTACGTCCAGAACGGCCACCCCTGCGGTATCTGCGATGAGGTTCACGCGTCCTGTAAATGCAGCACTGCGGTGAAGCCCCGCGCTCCCCTCCATCATAGCGTCTGCCAGCATATCTGCAGCATCGTTCTCGCTTATATCGCCGTCCTCAAGCGTTGCGACGATGACTTCACTGATCTGGGCCAAATCAAGTGCCGCTAAATCATCTTCCCCAAGCACAAGCCCCTTGCGCAGCCGTCCGTCCGGCAACGCAACGGAATGCGCCAGAACTGCGCCCAGCGCATCATGTGTCGGGACCGCACCAAATTTCATGACTGGCGCAATGCTTCGATCATCTGCGCGAGGATTGAGACAGCAATCTCTGCCGGACCCGCTGCACCAATGTCCAAGCCGACAGGGCCATTAATCCGCGCGATCGTATGGGGATCGAACCCGTTTTCCGTCAAACGATCGACGCGGGCCGCATGGGTCTTCTTAGACCCCAGCGCCCCGATGTAGAATGCACCAGAGCGCAGACCAACATGCAAAGCAGAATCATCAAGCTTGGGGTCATGGGTGAGCAGGACCAAAGCCGTGCGGGTGTCTACGCCCACATCTTTCAACGCAGCATCAGGCCAGTCGTTGATCACACGGGCATCGGGAAAGCGCGCCTGCGAGCCGAACGCCTCACGCGGGTCCACGATAAAAGGATCAAACCCAGCAATCTGGGCCATCGGCACCAACGCTTGGGCGATATGCACTGCCCCTACAACAACGAGACGTAAGGGCGGGTTGTGGATGGCAACAAATGTATTGCTCTCTTCCTCTATGCCAGAGCGATCCTTGCGAAAGCGGTCTTCATGTCCCTCACTCACCAGCGCACGACTGCTCCCGTCAAGAGCAACCTCATAGGCGATAGGTTTGCGAGCTGCACGGGCCTCCACCAATGCCTCCAACATATCTGTAGGCACCCCCCCCTCGCCCACTGGCTCCACCAGCACCCGAATGTTGCCACCACAGGCAAGCCCCACCGCAAAGGCATCGCCATCGCTTATCCCGTACTCAAGCAGCTTGGTCTCGCCTTCTTCCAACGCTTCTAAGGCTTCGAGCACAACGGCCCCCTCGACACAGCCGCCAGAGACAGAGCCTTCCATCTCCCCCTCTGAGGAGACAACCATCTGTGCGCCCACGCGGCGCGGTGCCGATCCCCATGTCTCAATGACCGTGGCCAAAACCGCGCGTTTGCGGCCTTTGATCCATGCCAAAGCCTGTTCTGGTGCGCCTGATAGGGGTTGCATTGGGTCTGCCCTCCTGTGGAGTGATTGAAACCTTACCGTCTGACAATCATGCGCCCAGCGCAAGACGTGATCGCTGTCCCTTGCACCCGAGCCACCCCCCTACTACATCTAAGCAAAGAAATACCCATTGGAGACTGCCCATGCCCATGACAGCCACTGAAATCGAAGACTTGCTGCGGGTGACATTCCCCGATGCGCAGATCGTGGTGGAAGGGAATGACGGCGTGCATATGTCCGCCATGGTGATGGACGAAAGCTTTCGCGGAAAAAACCGTGTGCAACAACAGCGCGCAGTCTATGCCGCCCTTAAAGGCAAGATGGACGGCCCTGCAGGCGAACTCCATGCGCTTGCTCTTACAACAAAGGTTCCAGACCAATGATATGTATCTCCGCTTTCGCAGCCTTCGGCCTTTTGCTAGCACGCTATAGGACCGAACTGAAAACACGCCTCCTACCCGTAAGGAAATCCAAATGAGCGACGCAAACACCAAAATCAAAGATGCCGTGACCAGCAACGACGTAGTCTTGTTCATGAAGGGCACAAAAGAGATGCCGCAATGTGGCTTTTCCTCCAAGGTTGCTGGCGTACTGAATTATATGGGCGTTGAATTCGCCGATGTGAACGTATTGGCCGATGAAGACATCCGTCAGGGCATCAAAGATTACTCTGACTGGCCCACCATCCCACAGCTCTACATCAAGGGGGAATTTGTGGGTGGTTGTGACATCATCACGGAGATGACGCTCTCGGGTGAGCTGGACACATACCTCGTCGACAATGGCGTTACGTTTGACAAAGAAGCCGCTGATAAGATTCGTGAATCAAACGCGTAACGCTTCCTCTTGCTCCTGAACGACATAACGCGTCTTCCTAACGGAGGGCGCGTTTTTCATTGTCCCCTACGGTGAGGATACCCCCATGACCAAACCCGTACAGGGCGTGTTGTTTGATATGGACGGGCTGTTGCTGGACAGCGAGCGGCTTTTCTTTGAGTGCTTTACGCACACCAGAGCGCATTTTGCGCTGCCCGACGCGCCAGAGGTTTATTTGCGCTCTGTCGGTTTAGGGCAAGATCAAAGCAATGAGCTGATCCGGGAAAGCCTGCCCCCCCCGAAGTCAGTTTGGATGCGTTCAACGCCCATTGGGATGCACGCATCGAGGCCCGCTTTGCTCAGGAGATCCCGCTCAAGCATGGTGCCTTGCAACTGGTACAAATACTTGCTGCGTCCGGCTATGGAATGGCAGTTGCGACCTCTACCAAAACGAGCACTGCGCGCACCCATTTGGCGCGGGCGGGCTTACTGCCCTACATTCGCGATGTAATCGGCGGTGATCTTGTTGAACGCGGCAAGCCATATCCAGAAACTTACCACAAGGCGGCAGCGCTCCTTGGGCTAACTGCTTCCCAGTGTATCGCATTCGAGGATAGTGAGACAGGAACGCGCGCTGCTTTGGCTTCTGGAGCGTTGACAGTGCAGATACCTGATCTTGTTGCCCCCTCTGATGATCTCATCTCCCATGGGCACATTATCGCTCCGACCCTGCTTGAGGGTGCAATCACAGCAGGACTGATCAAGCCACTCGCATCAGAATAAAACAACTTTCCTGATCGAGGTTCACTTGTGTCAGCGATGCCAAATCATGGAGGCCGCGCAATCAAATTGCGATAAGGGAAATCTCTTCAGTCAGATGTAAACAAACTCTAACCCACCAGCAGCTGTGCGGTCTTATGCGCTGGGGCGACATTCAACATGGGCCACCGCTGAACATCATCGCTTTGATAAGCTACAATACCCACATCGTTCACGACAATCGGGTACGCAGGGCGCATTTCCGGGATGTGGTCCACTTGGCGACCAAAGGCTTTGCGCGTAAATTCAGTGAGCAGTGCAGTTTCCACAGGAAGCCCCTCTGCCAAAATCACAGCATGTCGGGCGAGAAGGATGTTGTGGTACTGCACTTTGTCCCGCCCATACGTTCTGCGCACACCGGGTCTGCCGCAAAGCTTGGCTGCTGCAATAAGAACAGTTGCCCCCGACACTGCTCGAAGCGCTATCCGGTGTTGTGGTGAGACAATACAATCTCGTATCGGGCGCATTGGGCCAAAACTGCCCTTCTTGATTAAAACTGGCTTGCCCCGATCAAGGCGGTTGGGGAACCTCATGCGCTGGGCACAAGTGGCCACAATCCGCTCTGCTCCAGCATCGCTTGTAACCACAACATCGCCAGCGACTAAATCTTGCACAGGCGTCCAACCGTTTGGAGTGTTCACGAGTGTATCTGCATGCAGGCAAACGGCACCCGCATTTGCAGAAAAATTCTGCGGGCCAAGGTCGAGCA
The DNA here is from genome assembly GCA_963934545.1 of uncultured Sulfitobacter sp. Classification (GTDB taxonomy): domain Bacteria; phylum Pseudomonadota; class Alphaproteobacteria; order Rhodobacterales; family Rhodobacteraceae; genus Sulfitobacter. The sequence continues at coordinate 11,875 of CAWVZA010000027.1, read as the reverse complement.
AATCAACATCCACAAGCCGCGTTGTTTGGCCGTTGTCGTATGTGACGATTGTATCATCGCCATCTTGGCTCAGCCTGTTTTGAAAGTCCTGATAGGTCCGGATTTCAGCCATGTTGAACGCCAGCACGTCAGGCTCGGCTGGATCGAAATCAAGGATCGTATCAGACCCGTCCCCATCGCGGAGTACAAATGTATCGCTGGTCGAACTGTTGCCAGCTGATAAAACATCACTTCCGCGGCCGCCAATGATAACATCCTGTCCGCCGCCGCCCGTGATCGTGTCGTCACCATCCCCGCCCGAGATTGTATCGGCCCCCTCACCCCCAAGCAGCGTGTCATCGCCCGCATCCCCGGACAAGCTGTCGTTGCCGCCGTTTCCGAGTATGCTGTCATTGCCAACACCGCCATCGACCGTGTCATCACCCGTCCAGCCGTAGAGCGTATCGTTACCTGCCCCACCCGAGACATAGTCACACCGCCCCATCCCTCCAAGGTGTCATCACCGTCACGGCCATAGAGGGAATCGTTCCCGTCATACCCGCGCTGATAGTCACCATTGACCGTCCCTTGCATCTCGTTTTCGGCATCTGGGTCAAAGGATTGATCAACAATCGATGTATATGCTGGCTCATTCGAGGGCGTGATGTCTGCTTGTACAAAGTCATAGGTGTTGCCGGGAACAACTTGCCCATTGGCCACATAGCCAACAGTGGTCGTACCGATCATCACTCTGAAAATATCGATCGAGTTTCCGTACCCATCTTGGGCAGTCTTCGTATATTCAAGATAGCTTTGCCCACTCTCAACGATTGCCCCGCTTGCGTCGCGAACAATCGTTGTCTGCTGGGTTGCATCGCCTGCTGTCCCGTTACTGGCAGAGTCCCCCGACCATGTTGCATCATCATCCGTAATCTCAAAAGTGTAGGCGGATGTTGAATCGTACGTGGAAACCAGCCGTATCTCGGAGGCAGACGGCAAAGAAAGATCCGACGGTGAAAAGCCAGTAAAAGTATAGGTTGGCATAAGGGTATCCCGCTCCAAGGCTCAGCGCGTGAGCGTTCGTGGTTTTTGGGGCCGGTGTATGCAAAATAGGTTAAGCAACGCTGTCAGTTAGACCTCGAAGCATGTCTCTTCTGCATCAAATTTTGATCGAATATTTCTGAAAACTATTCTAGTATGCTGTGCAATTACTGTGCCCAGTACATGGGCAATAAATTGCCAAGAAGGCGCACAAAACTGCGACATGAAAAGAGGTGTAAGCCACCATGTCCCCTGTGTACGGGTGTCCCAGAAAAGACAAAAAAGGGAGAACAGGTTACCCTATCCTCCCTCTGAATGTCATACAGGCTCGTGATTTACCCGTTTGTCTTCTCGTCCACTTCGGCAGCCAAGCTTTCGGCGCGTGCGGCGATTTCTTGCAGTGTATCCGTGACTGCCTGTGGCACCACAGGCACCTCCACCCGCTCAGGCGCGAACACCACGTTGCGCAGGCCTTCCAGCTCCGCCTCACGCTCGGCCAGCTCTGCGCGGACCTCGACGATCTGGTCTTCGACGCTTGCCGTCTTATCGGCCAGCATCAGTCCCGCCATGAGCAGCATCCGCGCTTCGGGCATACGGCCCACCGCATCAGCGAGCACTTGGGCCTCATCATCGAGCATCTTGGCGGCGGAGTGTAGATAGCTTTCCTCCCCCTCCTGACAGGCAACGTCAAAGTGCCGGCCACCAATCGAAATCTTTACCTCAGGCATTATGCGCCCTCCTGCGTGGGTGCGTCAGAAGCGGCGGCATCTACCAAAGGCTGCAAGCTGGCGAGGATCACTGACGCCTCCGCCACATCGGCAGCACGGGCTGCACGCAGGGCTTCAAGCTCTGCCAGCATCGCCTTGTTGATGAGGTGTGGCTCTCCTAAGCCTTCGGTATTTGCGGCGCGCAACTCTGCGCAGGCATTGCTCAGCTGACCATTGGCGCGGCGCACGCGCTGTAACTCAACGTCGAGAGTGGCCATGCGGCTTTGACCTTCGTCGACTTGTGCACGCAGAGCGGCAATCTCGCTGTCTGATTTGGTTCGCAAGGCGCGCACCCGCCCTTGCAGCTGGGCATTGGCTGTCCGCTCTTCTTCGAGCTGGGCCAGCGTTTCCGCATCGGGAACTCCTGCTGCGACTGGTCCAAGTTTTGCCAACCCGAACGCGACCTGATCCATTGCGGCGGTAATACGTCGCTGTAACTCTTCGATATCGCTCATAAGCACCTCTTTACTCACTTACCATCACGCCAACACATATCATTGGCGAATCGGTTTACGCACTATACTTGCGTAATCCTACCCAAAGCACAGATAAAATACTTCCCCCCCTTTCAGATCAGCACCTTGGCGCGCCATGCTCAACCGCTGCATCAATTACGTACAGGTGTGCATACGCTTGAACTTCCCCCCTTCCCTCAGTATTTAGGAAATCTGATATTGAACCAAAATGACTTTACCTTGCAAAGGAGCCTCCTGCGTGGATCTCAAAGCCCTCCAAGCCGCCCATCCCGATCACTGGTCCAAGGCGGCCGCCATTCGTGCGCTGACACTTGATGCTGTTGCGGAGGCAAATTCGGGCCACTCCGGCATGCCTATCGGGATGGCAGATGTCGCCACCGTTCTGTTCCAAAACCACCTAAAATTTGATGCGACCAATCCGCTCTGGCCAGATCGGGACCGCTTTATCCTGTCTGCGGGCCACGGCTCTATGCTGATCTATTCCTTGCTGCATCTTGTAGGCGATGTTCAGTTCCCTATCGAAGAAATCAAGAATTTCCGCCAGTCGGGCGCACGCACAGCAGGCCACCCCGAGAATTTCCTCGCGGATGCTATTGAAACGACCACTGGCCCATTAGGTCAAGGGATCGCGAACTCGGTAGGCTTCGCCATGGCCGAGGAAATTCAGCGCGCCACATATGGCGCCAAAGTCGTAGATCACCACACATACGTCATCGCAGGCGATGGCTGTTTGATGGAGGGTGTGAGCCAAGAAGCAATTACGCTGGCAGGCCGTCACAAACTCTCCAAACTTGTCGTGATGTGGGACAACAACAATATCACCATCGACGGTCCTTTGAGCCTGTCCGACGCCACAGACCAAGTCGCCCGCTTCCGCGCCGCGGGTTGGGACGTACAGGAGGTCGACGGCCATAATCCTGTTGAGATCGATGCTGCCCTCACCGCTGCCAAGAAGACAAACACGCCCAGTATGATCGCCTGCAAAACCCACATCGCATTGGGTCACGCAGCACAAGACACGTCCAAGGGCCATGGCGCTTTGACCGATCCTGCACAGATGGTTGCGGCCAAAGAAGCTTGGGGCTGGACCTCTGCCCCCTTCGACATCCCGAAAGACATCAAATCCGCTTGGGAAGCGATTGGTTCACGCGGCGCGGATACACGCCATGAGTGGGAAGAGCATTTCGACAAAATGCCTGGCAACAAGCGTGAGACGTTCAACCGTGCGCTGGCAGGTGATGCGCCTAAGAAGCTGAGCGCCACTGTAAAAGCGTTCAAAAAGCAGATCAGCGAAACAGCGCCCAAGCTGGCGACACGCGCCTCTTCGGAAAAAGTTCTCGAAGTTCTGAACCCTATTCTGCCCGAGACTGTAGGCGGCTCTGCCGACCTTACCAGCTCCAACAACACCAAGACGTCCGATCTGGGTGTGTTTGATCTGGACAGCCGTGGTGGCCGTTATGTCTATTGGGGAATTCGTGAGCATGGTATGTCGTCTGCGATGAACGGTATGGCGCTGCACGGTGGCGTACGCCCCTACTCCGGCACATTTATGTGCTTCACCGACTATGCCCGCCCTGCGATGCGTTTGTCCGCGTTGATGCAGATCCCTGTGGTCTATGTCATGACCCATGACAGCATCGGGCTAGGCGAAGACGGCCCAACGCACCAACCTGTTGAGCATCTGGCGATCTCACGCTCCACGCCGAACACTCTTGTGTTCCGCCCTGCGGATACGGTCGAGACGGCAGAAGCTTGGGAAGTGGCATTCACCGAGAAGACCCGCCCATCTGTTTTGTCGCTCACGCGTCAGGGTCTTCCCACGGTACGTCTTGAGCATAAAAACAAGAACATGTCCGCATTGGGCGCCTACACGCTTGTCGATGCTGAGGGTAAACGTCAGGTTATCCTGATCGCCACAGGCTCCGAAGTGGAAATCGCACTCAAAGCACGTGATTTGTTGCAAGCCGAAGGGATCGGGACGCGCGTTGTCTCCATGCCGTGTATGGAGCTCTTTGCGCAGCAAGATGACGCATACCGCAAGCGCGTCCTTCCGGGCGGACCTGTACGAGTTGGAGTCGAGGCAGGCGTGCGCCAAGGCTGGGACCAGTGGCTGCTTGGTGAACGCGGCAAATACGGCAAGGCAGATTTCGTCGGAATGGACGGATTTGGGGCATCCGCCCCTGCAGATGAGCTGTATGTGAAATTTGGCATTACTGCTGAAAACGTCGCCACAAAAGCAAAAGAAATGATCTAAGTGTATACAAATAAACAATTAAATGGGGGATCTTCGCAAGAGTCTCCCCTTTTTTTCCAAATTCGAAATCGATTAGTGAACACTTAGGCTGATTTGCGCCACTTTCGCCACATTTCGGGCGATGTTCAGCCACATGGCACGCCTAAACAGAGAGGGTCTTTAACAACAATCATACTTCGGTAACGTTTAAGATGCAGAGTGTGAAACATTATTACCAGTACGGAGCAAAAAAATGACATATCTTCTGACAGCAGTAATGACCGGCGGCGTTGCCGCGATCCTATCTCTGTTTGCAGGCGATACTTGGGGCCAAAATTTTTCTAAACTATGTTCTGTACGGTCACCTTGGCATGGCAACACTCGTCCTCGCCACAATGACAGCTCGCCACTACGACCGCAGCAGCGAGAGCTAAAGCCATCCTATTTTGAAACCAGCTTACGCCAGATCGGTGTAACGACCTTTTCACCCAACGGGATCAGCAACAGACCAAGTGCCAGACCCAGCACACCGTCAATCGCAGCTTTTGAGAACCACTCCGTAAATCCGGCAAAGCTTTGCGGTACGACATGACCGACCGCAGCAGCGATATCATGGATCACATGCGCCGGCGCGGCAAAGCCCACCTCCTCCAGACCATGCACAATGATCGAGCCGCCAACCCAAAGCATGGCCGCCGTTCCCACAACTGTCAGCAACCGCAAGAATTTTGGCATTGCCCGCACAAGGCTACGGCCCAAAGCGCGTGTAGGTGACAAACGCCCCTTATTGGCCATCGCCAGCCCGACATCGTCCATTTTCACAATCAACGCGACCGAGCCGTAGACCGCCACAGTGATCATCACAGCAACAGTCGCCAGCGTCGCCGCTTCCATCCAGAAATTGCTCTCAGGAACAGCAGCCAGCGAAATGGTCATAATCTCGGCAGATAGAATGAAATCAGTTTTAATTGCCCCTTGGGCCTTTTCTTCTTCGAGCGCGGCGGGATCGCTCACGGTATTTTCTTTGTTGGGGTAATCCTCATGACCGTGGGACCAGCCCATGACATGCGCGACCTTCTCGGCCCCCTCGAAACACAAGTAACCCCCACCCAACATCAAGAGTGGCGCAATGGCCCAAGGTGCAAACGCCGAAAGCGCCAAACCTGCAGGCAGCAAGAACACCAGCTTGTTCTTCAATGACCCTTTGGTGATCCGCCAGATGATCGGCAGTTCCCGCTCGGCCGTAAAGCCTGACACATATTTCGGTGTCACGGCGGCATCATCAATAACCGCCCCTGCCGCCTTGGCCGAAGCTTTGGTCGCTTGTGCCACCACATCATCCACTGAGGATGCAGCCACTTTTGCAATGGCTGCAACATCGTCCAACAAGGCAATCAATCCGCTCATCTGTTCGCTCCGTAACATTGATCCACGAAAGCTAGAGCAGCAGCGTCAAATTGCCAATGCAGGACTGCGACGTGGCCGTTACCGCTAACGTCTGAACTTTACCGCTAACATGGGTATTTTCAGCAGCTTTGGCTCTGGCCCCTATGCGCAGCGGGGGTCTATAGCAGCAGTAACTGATCCCAAAGGAGCCTATCATGACCATCAAAGTCGGAATCAACGGTTTTGGCCGCATTGGCCGCTGCACACTCTCGCACATCGCACGCTCCAGCCGCGATGACATCCAAGTGGTCAAGCTGAATGCCACAGGCCCCATCGAGACAGCAATGCACCTGCTGAAATACGATTCTGTTCATGGTCGTTTCCCCAACGAGATCACAATTGGCGATGGCACTATCAATCTGGGCCAGAACGACATCGAAGTCATGTCGACCTATAACCTCGACGAGCTTGATTGGTCTGGTTGTGACGTGGTGCTCGAATGCACAGGCCAGTTCAACGATGGCGAAAAGGCCAACGCACACATCCGCGCAGGCGCGAAAAAAGTGCTGCTCTCTGCGCCAGGCAAGAACGTGAACCGCACCGTTGTCATGGGTGTCAACGATAATGAGCTGGTGGCAAGCGATGTCATGGTTTCCAACGGGTCGTGCACCACAAACTGCCTCGCCCCGCTGGCGAAGGTACTGCATGACGCCGTGGGCATCGAGAGTGGCATCATGACCACCATTCACAGCTATACAGGCGACCAGCCGACGTTGGACAAACGTCACAAGGATTTGTACCGCGCCCGCGCTGCTGCCATGGCGATCATTCCGACATCCACCGGTGCTGCAAAAGCATTGGGTGAAGTGCTGCCTGCGCTCAAAGGCAAGCTTGACGGGACTGCCCTGCGCGTGCCCACACCAAATGTAAGTGCGGTTGATCTGACATTCACTGCATCACGCGATGTGACAAAAGACGAAGTCAACGCAGCGGCACAAGCAGCTGCCGAGGGTCCAATGGCAAACGTCATGTCCTATGACCCCGAAAAGAAAGTCTCCATCGACTTTAACCAGACCGAGCACAGCTCAATCTTTGCGCCTGACCAGACTGTTGTCGTTGGTGGCCGCACTGTGCGCGTGCTGGCATGGTACGACAACGAATGGGCGTTTTCCGTGCGCATGGCCGATGTGGCCGTGGCTATGGGCAAACTCGGTAACGGGTAGATTGGGCTAAGCCTTGCCGCAACGCAGTGCCTGCCCTAGAAGGGGCAGGTAATTTAAAGGGCACGCGATATGACCAACCGGATCGCATTTGTACTGGGCCTGATTATCATCGGTGCCATAGTCGTAGACTATGTCTACTACGGCGTTGAGCACATCGTGTTTCTAGCAAAAAAGATGAATGAATTGATCGAATGGCTGGCCTTCTGGCGCTAATCAATTGAGGCACACCTTAGTGCCCCCTTATTGTTCCGGCTCCGCGCTGTTGAACATCACCCCGCACCGCCCTAGGTATCTTGGCATAACTTGACCGGCCAGAAAATAGAGATATACCATGACCACCAAAGTCGGGATCAATGGTTTTGGCCGCATTGGCCGCAACATCTTACGCGCCCTCATCGAGAGCGGACGCGACGACATTGAAGTGGTGGCTATCAACGATCTGGCCCCAATTGAAACCAACGCGCATTTGTTTGAATTCGACAGCGTGCAAGGCAGGTTTCGTCAAGATGTCACATGGACGAACAAAACGATGGACGTTGGGCGCGGTTCTATCCGTGTCACGGCTGAGCGTGCGCCTGAAGACCTGCCATGGGCCGATGTGGATATTGCATTGGAATGCACAGGTATTTTCCGCACGCCTGATGCCGCCGCACGCCACCTCAAGAACGGCTCCGGCAAAGTGCTGCTCTCTGCACCCGCCAAGGGGGAGATGAAGACGATTGTCTACGGCGTCAATGACGCGCTGCTGAACGCAAAGGATACGCTTGTCTCGAACGCGTCTTGCACGACAAACTGCCTCGCCCCGCCAACCCACGCGCTGCACAATAGCTTTGGCATCAAACGCGGTCATATAACCACGGTTCACAGCTATACAGGTGATCAGTCAATCCACGACAAAGCGCACCGCGATCTGAACAGCGCGCGTGCTGCGGCGCTGTCGATGATCCCGACAACAACGGGTGCAGCAACGACATTGGGGATTGTCCTGCCAGAACTCGACGGGCTGATTTCCGGCACGGCGATCCGTGTGCCCACGCCAAATGTCTCTTGCATCGATATGGTGGTGGAGCTGTCCCGCGACGCATCCGCCGAAGACGTGAACACCGCCCTTACCTATGCCGCCAAAGGCATGCACGGTGTGATGGACGTCACATCACGCAAAATGGTGTCTATCGACTTCAACCATGATCCACACAGCATGATTGTCGCCCCTTACCAGACGGACGTACAGCAGGGCAACCTGCTGCGCGTGTTTGCGTAGTATGATAACGAATGGGGCTTTTCCAACCGTATGCTGGACACGGCCACGGCGATGATGCGCGCCTAAGCGTTACTTGTTAAAGCGCGCTTTGAGTTTGGAATTTACCAATGGTGGGACGAACTTACTGACGTCTCCGTCCAGTCGCGCAATCTCTTTGACCAGCTTGCTCGCGATCGCCTGATGCTGGGCTTCGGCCATCAGGAATACGGTTTCGATCTCGTCGTTGAGCTGTCGGTTCATACCAACCATCTGATATTCATACTCGAAATCAGCTACAGCGCGCAGGCCGCGAATGATCAGGCTGGCGCCCACGTCCTTGGCACAATGGATCAGCAGGTTCTCGAAGGGATGTGCTACAATCTCGATGCCCGTATCGCGCGAGAGTGCCGCACACTCATGCTCGATCATCGACACACGCTCTTCAAGCGTGAAGAGCGGACCTTTGTCACGGTTGATGGCAACCCCGATCACAAGCTTGTCCACAAGCGAGGCCGCGCGGCGAATGATATCAATATGCCCCATCGTGATGGGATCGAATGTGCCAGGATATAGGCCAACGCGCATGGGCAGCGCTCCTTGGGTCAGAACAGTTTAGGGGCTCAAGCAATCATGTGCCGCGCCCAGATGCAAGGGCTGCTAATGCCCGCGTATCATTCCCTCAAGTGCGTCTTTCTCCATCGCCAGCTCAGCCAGACGCGCCTTTACCACATCCCCTAGGGAGATAAGCCCGACCAAGGCACCATCTTCGAGCACGGGCATGTGGCGAAAACGCCCCTCGGTCATCTGTGCCAAAACTTCATCCGCACGCATATCGCGGCCGCATGTCACAAGTCTGGACGTCATAATGCTGTCTACTGTTTCGATCAGACAGCTGGCCCCTTGCTGTCCAATGCGGCGCACAATATCGCGCTCGGACACAATCCCGTCAGGGGCGCGGTCATCCCGCGACACGATCAGTGTCCCGATCCGTCGCTCCGACAACATCTGTGCTGCCTGTGCAATCGTGGTGGACGGCAGGACTGTGACCACCGACTCATCTGCTTTGGATTTCAGAATTTGTGACACCAACATGACGTATTCTCCCCTGTAAGGCGTGTTGAAGTCTCTGGATGGTCGCGCAGCAGCACGGCTTGTGTCAAGCACCCAACCGTTAACGCACCTGCGCCTCAAGCCGCGCAACCTCCTCGCGCAGCCCCCGTGACAGCATATCGGCGAACCGCACAAGCCGCTGGTTTCGCGCATCATCCGCGTGGCGAATGAGGTAAAATGCACGGGTCAGACTGACCTCATCGACCAGCACACGTCGCAACTCGGGCGCAAACGGAAGGCTGAAATCATGCACCACGCCAACACCCGCGCCCTGCCGCAGCATGTTGACCTGCACCGAGACAGAATTGGACGCCAGCGCCACGCGCCCTGCCCCCAGATCAGCAAGATAATCCAACTCACGGTCAAAAATCATATCCTGAATATAGCCAACAATTCTATGGTTCTTTAGGTCCTCACGCTTGGTAACTGGCGCACTGCGCGCAAGATATGCCTCAGACGCTGCCAGATGCAGGCGGTACTCCGTCACTTGGCGCACTACCAACCGACCTGCTGTGGGCGCGCTCACACCTATTGCCATATCCGCCTCGCGCCGCGTGAGGTTAAACACCCGCGGGAGGGCGACGATCTGAATATCAAGTTGCGGGTTATCGCGCACAATGGCCGCACAGACTTGCGGCAGTAAAAAGTTCGCGCATCCATCAGGCGCACCTAGCCTGATCTGGCCTGACAATGTCTCGCTTTGCACGATATCGCCCACCGCAGTGCTGCGCATCGCTTGCTCGACAGCACTAGCGCGCTCCAACAACTGCTCGCCTGCTTGCGTCAACCCATACCCTTGTGGAGATTTCACAAACAGCACCACCTGCAAGGCCGCCTCCAGTCGCGCCATGCGCCGCCCCACAGTCGCAGGATCAAGCCGCAGCACCTTACCCGCTCCTGATAGGCTCTGCTCCCGTGCCACAACGAGAAACAGACGCAAGTCATCCCAATTTTGCACGGTAAATCCCTTCTTCTCTTCGGCATTAAACCTACTTCACGCCCATACAGACAAAAATGCAAGATGATTTTGGAAAATTGCCCCTACCCCCCGCCTTTTTGCAAGACTAGAGTGATCTCAAATCCAACAGGAGAGACCGCATGCAAGAACTCACCCACTACATCAACGGCGAACACATCAAAGGCACATCAGGCCGTTTCTCAGACGTGATGAACCCTGCCACTGGCGAAGTGCAGGCCAAGTGCCCATTGGCAAACAAAGCCGAGATGGAACATGCTGTTGCTTGTGCCGCAGCAGCCCAGCCGAAATGGGCCGCCACCAACCCGCAGCGCCGCGCACGGGTCTTGATGAAGCTCGTCGATCTTCTGAACCGCGACATGGACAAACTGGCCGAAGCACTGAGCCGTGAGCATGGCAAAACCCTGCCCGATGCGGCTGGCGATGTGCAGCGCGGCCTTGAAGTGGTGGAATACTGCATTGGCGCACCACAGCTTCTCAAAGGCGAATACACCGACAGTGCAGGTCCTGGCATCGACATGTATTCCATGCGTCAGGCCCTTGGTGTGACGGCAGGCATCACGCCTTTCAACTTCCCTGCAATGATCCCGATGTGGATGTTTGCCCCTGCCATTGCGTGCGGTAACGCATTCATTCTTAAGCCATCTGAGCGTGACCCTTCCGTTCCACTCATGCTGGCCGAACTGGCCGAAGAAGCCGGTCTGCCCAAGGGTATCTTGCAGGTTGTGAACGGTGACAAAGAAGCCGTTGATGCGATCCTCTACGACGAGACAATCCAGTCTGTAGGTTTCGTAGGCTCCACTCCGATTGCCGAATATATTTATGCTACAGGCTGTGCTCAGGGCAAGCGCGTCCAGTGTTTCGGCGGCGCGAAAAACCACATGATTATTATGCCAGACGCGGACATGGCCCAAGCGGCTGATGCGCTGATCGGTGCTGGTTACGGCGCTGCGGGCGAGCGGTGCATGGCGATCTCGGTGGCCGTGCCTGTTGGTGACGACACAGCAGACCGCCTCATCGCGGAGCTGGTCCCACGGATCGAAAAGCTGAAAGTCGGGCCTTACACCTCCGGCAATGATGTGGATTACGGTCCTGTTGTGACTGCTGCCGCTAAGGAAAACATCGAGCGTCTGGTCCAGACTGGCATCGACCAAGGTGCGAAGCTGGTTGTAGATGGTCGTGGCTTTAAACTGCAGGGCTATGAAGACGGTTATTTCATCGGCCCGCACCTTTTTGACCACGCCACCAAAGACATGGATATCTACCAAAAAGAAATCTTTGGCCCTGTCCTGACCTGCGTGCGCGCAGAAACCTACGAAGAAGCACTTAAGCTTGCCATGGACCACGAATACGGCAACGGCACTGCAATCTTTACCCGTGATGGCGATGCGGCGCGTGATTTTGCCAACCGTATCAATGTCGGCATGGTCGGCATCAACGTGCC
>CAWVZA010000026.1:0-23148 GCA_963934545.1 uncultured Sulfitobacter sp. | reverse complement strand
CACGATGGAGTCAGACAGTGAATCCTTGGCAAAGGATATTTGTGCAACAAAGCCGATAATATCTATCCAACTGTCAAAGTGCTCGATAGCTTGCGAGACAAGTTGGGGAAACCAATCATGACAACATCTGTTTTCCGCAATAAGCGTTACAACACTGCGATTGGCGGCGCGCGGCAAAGCCTGCATATGAGTTTCAATGCGATAGATTTTATCGTGAAGGGCACCACTTTGCATCTGGCTCAATGGGCAGAATTGCTATTTGAAATGCGTTCAGGTGGAATTTTTGAGGGCTATGTCAAAGCGTATAGCCATTTTGTGCATGTGGACACACGCGGTAATATTTAAATTTCGACAATGCGAGGGGCGTCAGCTTTGGCGTCCCTCAAACATCCAACTCTTCCACAAACCGCGCGTTTTCCTGAATATACTGGAAGCGCAGCTCCGGCTTCTTCCCCATCAAACGCTCGACAAGATCGGAGGTCTCGCCCGGCGTATCCTCCTGCACGGTCACGCGGATCAGTTTGCGGGTGGCGGGGTCCATTGTGGTCTCTTTGAGGTCCTTCGCGTCCATCTCGCCCAGACCCTTAAAGCGTTGCAAGTCGATCTTGCCTTTTCCGCCAAGGCCCTTTTCCAGATACATGTCCTTCTCCGCATCGTCCGCCACGTAGACGCGGCGCGCCCCTTGGGTCAGGCGGAACAGTGGTGGGCAGGCGAGGTACAAATGCCCGTGGTCAATCATTGGCCGCATCTGGGTATAGAAAAACGTCATCAGCAGCGCCGCGATATGCGCGCCGTCCACGTCCGCGTCGGTCATGATGATGATCTTGTCATAGCGCAGATCATCGAGGTTAAATTTCGTGCCCATGCCAACGCCCAAGGCTTCGCACAGATCGTTGATCTCGGAGTTGGTGTGCAGCTTTGAGGACGCCGCCCCCAGCACGTTCAAAATCTTACCCTTGAGCGGCAGTAGCGCTTGGTTTACACGGTTGCGCGCCCCCTTGCCAGAGCCGCCAGCGGAATCGCCCTCCACAATAAACAACTCCGTGCCTTCGCGGGTCTTGGACGTGCAATCGGTGAGCTTTCCAGGCAGGCGCAGTTTCTTGGTCGCAGATTTCCGCGCCGTCTCCTTCTCCTGCCGCCGCTTGAGCCGCTCTTCGGCTCGTAGCACCAGAAAGTCCAGAATAGCCCCAGCTGATTTCGTATCCGCCGCCAGCCAGTTGTCAAAGTGGTCGCGCACGGCGTTCTCGACCATCCGCTGCGCATCCATCGTCGCCAGACGGTCCTTGGTCTGGCCCACAAATTCAGGCTCACGGATAAAGATCGACACCAGCGCGCAGCCGCCCGTGATCAGGTCTTCGCGGGTGATCGTCGCGGCCTTCTTGTTCGAGATAAGCTCGCCGTAGCCCTTGATCCCCTTGAGGATCGCCGCCCAGAAGCCTGCCTCGTGTGTCCCGCCCTCGGGCGTTGGCACGGTGTTACAGTACGACTGGATGAATCCATCGCGCGATGGTGTCCAGTTGATCGACCATTCCACCTTACCAGGCTGGCCGAACTTCTCTTTGAAATCAACCGAGCCACCGAAAGGCACCTCCGCGTAAGTCATAGATTTCGCCATCACTTCGTTGAGGTAATCGGTCAGGCCATTGGGAAAGTGGAACGTCGCCTCCTGCGGTATGTCGCCATCGGGCTGTGCGGATTTCCAGCGAATTTCAACGCCAGAGAACAAGAAGGCCTTGGACCGCGCCATGGAGAACAGGCGGGACGGGCGTAGTTGCAAATTGCCGAAAATCTCAGGATCGGGGTGGAACGTCACCGCCGTGCCGCGACGGTTCGGAGCAGCGCCGATCTTCTCCAGCTTGCCTTGTGGCACGCCGCGCGAGAACTCCATCGCATAGAGCTCACGGTTCTTGGCGACTTCCACCCGCAAGTGATCGCTCAGCGCGTTTACCACGGATGAGCCAACACCGTTCAAACCACCCGATGTTTCATAGTTGTCGCCCGAAAATTTACCGCCCGCGTTCAGCGTGCAGAAAATAATTTCGAGCGCGGATTTGGTTGGGTCCTTGGGGTGTGCGTCAATTGGAATACCGCGCCCGTTGTCGCGCACCGTGACATGGCCGTTGGCGTGCAGCTCAAGCTCGATCCATGTGGCGTGTCCTGCGACTGCCTCATCCATCGAGTTGTCGATGATTTCCGCCACCATGTGGTGCAACGCGCGATCATCCTTGCCGCCGATATACATGCCCGGTCGCAGGCGCACATGCTCCATATCCTCCAGCACTTGGATGGAGGAGGCATCGTACTCGGACGCTTTGGGCGTGTTGCCAGAGAGAAGATCGGACATGGGACGGCCTGCTGTTGTTGCTTTTGATTGAGGCGCATTTTGACAGGTGCAGTGCGCCCGCGCAATCGCCCTGATTGCTTTATCCCCAACCAAATGCGCATAGCAGGACAGTTTGGTGCCGATTTTAACTTCTCAGCACGGCAATCTCGCGCTACGGGGAGGCGACACCTGCTTCGGAGCCCTGTTATGGATACACCAACGCCTGATCCTACCCTGCGCGATATGCCCAATTGGCGCTACCTGCTGCAAGAATATGACGAGCTTTATCGCTATCTTCCCGCTGGGGGCAGTGACCGCATTCGCTCCCACCAACGCAAGGTCCGCGAAGCCATAAGTCGCCTGCTCAAAAAGAACGCAACCATCCGCCTCCAGCCCCGTGCGGAAAAGCCTGTGACCGCGCATTTGCGCCGCGCCTTGGATGAGGGGCGCCAAGGTGTGCTTGCCCCCGTGGTGCGTGCGTTTGATGCGCTCGATAGCCAACTCAGCTGGCAATACGGCTATGAAAAAGTGCCAAAGGGCCTCGCCAATAGCTATGCCTACGCCGAGCTTGCGGGCCTAAACGGTCCCATCATCAGCGACGATATCATCCTTGGTGTTGTTCTCTTTGCACCGGGCTGCACTTATCCTGCCCATGCGCACAAGGGGATCACCGAAAGCTATGTGTGCCTGTCAGGTGCTGTGAGCGAGAACCACCAAGGCGTCTATGTGCCCGGGTCCATGATCTTTAATCCGCCTGACCATCTGCACCGCATCACTGTGGGGGACCGCGAGCCTGCATTGCTCGCCTATGCGTGGATCGGAGATAAGGCGGACCTGCACGAGCAAAAGATGGTGTTCACTCGAGTGCGCAAGTGATGCTGCGCTAAAGCGCGGCTGAAACGATAACGAACGCTGTAATTCAGTGTCTCTCGGCGCCATGATTTCGCACTCGGAAACAGGTCACAAGACATGTCCGGATGCTCACTATTGCGCGAGCGGCGTTGATATCTGCCACGGCTGAAACCTTATGTAAATGAGAACAAAAACAAAAGGATACAGACCATTGAAATATCTTTCAGTTATTGCCGCCGTAACACTTATGCTGTCTGCGGGCACAGCGTTTGTACAATCAAACATCCGCGTACAGCCGGGTGGCTTTTGCGCCATCAATAAATGCGTCCATTTTTCAAATGATCTCAAGTCCGTCTTCATACAAGCGCGCGAACCTGTTTCTGTCGCGTCTTTCAACCTCGCCGCGGATCCTGTTATTTCTGCGGCTGAATATCGCAGGATTTTCAGACTTGCGCTGATCCAACCCAATGTAGGTGGCAGCCGCGGATAATCGGTTCTGAGTTAAAAACACTTGCGCACTGGCATCTTTGCCGCTGCGTGAGTGTTTTGCAGATACAACGCGTGCGTGATGGCAGTTTCGCTGATACGGTTTCAGGCAACCCTTATTTCGAGAGACCCCCATGGCCTGGATCAAAACCATCCCCTTCGCGCAAGCGACTGGCAAACTTAAAGACCTCTACAAACGAGTTACAGGTCCCGACGACAACGTCGATAACATCATGATGATGCACTCCTTACGGCCCCATACGATGGAGGCGCATATGGCAGTTTATAAATACGTCTTACATCACCGCGACAACACCATTCCAAAGTGGTTTCTTGAGGCGCTGGGCGTTTGGGTGTCCCACCTTAACGGATGCAATTATTGTGTTGAGCATCACTTCGCAGGCATGAAACGTCTGCTCGACGATGATCCGCGCTCGGACAGCCTGCGTATGGCGATTGAGGATAATGACATCCCAACCATGCCCCTTGATGCCCGTCAGCACGCCGCAATGCGCTATGCGCAACGCCTGACCCAATCCCCAAATGATATGGTGCAGATGGATGTTGAGGCCCTGCGCATGTCAGGTTGGAGCGACGGCGAGATTTTGGAGATCAACCAAGTCACTTCGTATTTCTCTTACGCCAATCGCACTGTGCTGGGCCTCGGCTGCTCCACAGATGGCGATATCATCGGCCTTAGCCCGAACAACAACGCGGATCCCGATGATTGGAATCACAGCTAGGGGCGAAGTGCGTTTCGCTCACTCCAGTGTAGGAAACCCGTATAGCGCTGCTGGATTGTCTACCAATATGCGCTTTCGCAACGCCGGATTACAGCCCCAGTCGGCCACCTGCTCCAACAGGGCACCATCATTTGGCATCACGCCCACATGGCGCACATGCGGTCAGTCGGATCCCCAAAGCAACCGCGACGGATTGGTGGCGATCAACGCATGAGCCATCTCAACCACATCGCCGTAGGGGTGGCGGTCCAGACTGCGGAACCGGTGCGGCCCCGTCAGCTTAACCCAAGCATTCCCCTCTTCGAACGCTCCTAAAAATCTCTGATAACCTTGATCATTCAGACCCTTGGCAACTTTGGTATAGCCCAGATGCCCGAACACCACAGGCACATGTAACGCGGCCAAAACCGCCCCGATGTCGTCAAACTTCTCCACATGAGCCAGAAACTCGATGTGCCAGCCAAGGTCCGCAATCCGCGCCGTAAATGCCAATGCCTCGTCGATTGAGCAAAGGTCATTCCGCCGCTGTCGACCACATTCACTCTGATCCCACGCGCGCCCTGCGCATGAAACGCCTCCAACTCGGCGTCGGTTACATCCTTGGTCACTGATATCACAGCACGTAACCTGTCAGGCTCTGCCGCACTGGCCGCCAACGTTGCGGCATTGTCCTCCCCGTAAACACTCGCCTGCACAACAACTCCGCGCTCGATCCCCAACGCCAGTGCTACATGGTCGAAGTCGCTCAACTCCAAGGGCGGCGGCGTATAGCTGCGATCCGGCACATAGCGGTGCTCATGTCCTGCTGGGAAGATGTGAAAATGCGTATCGCAAGCCCCCGCTGGCATCGCAAATGTAGGGCTGCGTGGATGCGGATCAGGGCTTGGGCAAAAGGGTGTGTCGTCTTGTTGCTGTGTCATCGGGTGCCTCACGGTTACCCCTTTTATACATGGACCAACGAAGGTTTTAAAACCTCGATGACCGCGCCGCTTGCCAGACCTCACGCAGGTCAGGCACATTGCGTTTGCTGATCCATATTCCTGCAATCGCCACTCCCGCCGCGATCACCCAAGGTGCGGGGTTCGATGTCTGAAACGTGATCCAGAACAATGTCATTTCCTGTCCACCCCGAGCAATGTGACGACTGTGAAACACCAATTCGACCAATGCACACAGACCCAGCGTCCCAATCACCGCAGGTACAACCGTTCTCACGTAAGGACTGCGCAGCCGTGTCCATCCGAGCTGCCGAATAGCTGCACCATGCATCATCAAAACGCCTGCCAGCCCTGATGGAAAAAACATAACCGTCGCCAGAAACAGCACACCTACATAAAGCTGCCACAAGTCCGTATGAAGGCTCAGAACAGTTTGAAGCAGGGTGAATAAAACAGCGCCGAGGATCGGGCCATAAAAGACACCAATTCCGCCCAGAAACGCAATCATCAGGATTGTGCCAGAATCCTCAACGCTTAAATTCTCCGCCGTTGCCAATTCATAATTAAGGGCGAAGAGCCCACCCGCCACACCGGCGAAAAACCCCGCAGCACAAAAGGAATAGAAACGCACCCAGCGCGCAGAATAGCCCAGAAACTCCGCGCGCTCTGGGTTGTCGCGCACTGCATTTGCCATGCGTCCCATGGGTGTCAGCGTGAATAAATACATGAGCCCAACAGAGCCGATCATCCAAACCGTAATCAGGTAATACACTTCGATCTGGCGCAGGAACTCCACCCCGAAGAACGCCACGCCCAGCGTGCGGTCTCCACCCACTCCGCCGCCACGGAAAAACGAGTACCCGATGATGGAATAGGTCGCGACCAGCTCCACCACTCCCAGCGATATCATTGTAAAGACCACGCCAGAGCGCCGGGTGGAGAATGCTCCGATCACCATCGCCATGCCCATGGAAAACAGTCCCGCAAAAAGTGGCAAAACGGGCAGGGGGATCGGGATGCCCGCCGCCTGCACATAGTTCATTACATGAATGCACATGAAGCCGCCAAAGCCCAAATAGATCGCATGCCCAAAGCTCAGCATGCCCGCCTGACCCAGCAGCATATTGTAGGACAACGCAAAAATGATGGTGATCGCCATTTGACTCATGATCATTATGGTGGAATTGGCCACCAAGATGTGCGGCAGCAATAGCAATACTAGAATCGCCAAGACCCACGGCAACATCGTCTTGAACAGAGCCGCCTGCGCGTTCACATCACGTCCTGCTGTGCGCGTCACTCCACAGCTACAAGCTGGTGAACCTCGATCACATTGCCTTCAGGATCGTAGAAAAAGACCTGATGCCAGCCCTTCACGGCATTGCTGCCCCAGTCGGAGTAGGGAACGCCCTTTGCATCCAGATGCGCCATGAAAGCCTCGATATTATCTGTGCGGTAGGCGATATGCCCACGCTCCAACGGGTTCACCACCTGACCAGAGCGAAACGAATTCAGAACATCGCGTGGTGTTAGGTGCATCTGAATGTCACCGTCGGTGACAAAGGACACATCCCCCACCAGCCCTTTTTCCGTGTTCAGAGGTGGTAGCTCCGCAGGGTCTTCATCCCCTAGTGTGAGGATTTCGCGGTAAAACTTGTCCATCTCGGGCACATTGGTCGAGCATAGATTGATGTGATGCAATTTGAGTTTCATTGGCTCAGCGTGGCCCAAACCTCCGCGCCGCGCAAGGGATGATTGGATGTTGCAGAGGCAAAATCCACTGAGCATTTTCTAGGCGATGGGGATGCGTTGCCCCCTTATGGTGTGATAAACGTCAGGGAGCAGCGAGATGCGTTACGGAATTTCACGAATGGCTGGGGCATTTGTACTGGCCCTTGCCACAACGGCTCATGCCAATGAGGCGCACGAGGCTCTGTTGTGCGAAGCGGCAAAGACAGGCGGCGTGGTCGAGATCGTCTATGATAAAGATGCGAGCAAAGGTTGTCTTCCTCGCCTCGTGGATGTGCACCAATTCGCCATTGGCAATAATGGCAGTCTTTACATGCACGGCTGGCAAACGCGCGGCTGCACAAAAGGGCGCGAATATGCGTCCAAGCGCATCTTCCGCTTGGACAAAGTCAAATCAGTTACGCCTGTTGACGCCACATTTAGCGAGAAGTCCCAAGCGATCAAAGCTGAAGGCTGGGACGTCTGCACCGGCAAGAACTGTTTCATAAAAGAGAACATCTGCGAATAGCCTACTCGCCTGATTAGCCCAAGGAACACACACATGCAGCCTGACACCATCGGACGCGTCCAATCCCCCCGCATCATTCGCATCGGCGGCGGTGTGGCACGTGAAGTGGGCGAAGTCTTGGCCCAGCTCGGCCTCTCGCGGCCTCTCATTGTTACTGACACAAATTTAATCGCACTGGGCCATGTGCAAACCGTTACTGATGTCCTTGACGCCTCCAACACGCCTTGGGGCATCTTTGACGGTGTTGTTGAGGACCCCACTGACACCTGCGTTGACGCTGGCCTCGCAGCCTTCGCACAGGGCGAATATGACTGCATCATCGGCCTTGGCGGCGGCAGCCCGATGGACACGGCAAAAGCCATCAGCTTCATGAGCGTCAACCCCGGCCATGTGCGCGATTACAAGGCCCCGCGTCAAATTGATCGCTGCGGCCCGCCCGTCATCGCGATCCCCACCACAGGTGGAACAGGATCGGAACTGACCCGCTGGTGCGTGATCACCGATACCCAAAAGACCGAGAAATATAATCTGTCGGGCCTTGCCTGCGTTGCCACAGCCGCCCTGATTGACTGGACCTTCACCACCACCAAACCATGGCGCATCACTGCTGATACCGCCGTGGACAGCCTGACCCACGCCATCGAGGCATATGTGAGCCGAAAGGCGTTCCCCTACGCAGACGCCTTCGCGCTCGCCGCCATGCCTGCCATTGCCACACATGTCCGCACCGCCTGCGCCGAACCTGACAACGCAGAAGCCCGCGCCGCCCTTATGCTAGCAGCGTCCCAAGCAGGCATGGCATTCTCCAACGCCTCCGTCGCTTTGGTCCACGGCATGAGCCGCCCGATCGGCGCGCATTTCCACGTGGCTCACGGCTTGTCTAATGCGATGCTCCTGCCCGAAATCACGCGGTTTTCCATCGCTGCGGCTCCAGCACGCTATGCCAGCTGCGCACGCGTAATGCGCTGGGCAGAGGGTACAGATAGCAATGAGACAGCCTGCGCAAAGCTGGTCGAAAACCTCACCCAACTCAACACAGACTTAAAAGTCCCCAGCCCAAGCACTTTGGGCCACAAAGCCGACACCGCGACCCTTACCCTGATGGCATCCCAAGCTCTCGCCTCAGGCTCCCCGCAAAACAATCCCAAAATTCCTACGCAGGACGAGATCATCCAACTCTATCAACGCGTCTGGTAAGTGCTGCTCACACGGGCGACAGAATATGGATTGAACGGTCCG
This sequence comes from uncultured Sulfitobacter sp., assembly GCA_963934545.1. Lineage (GTDB taxonomy): Bacteria > Pseudomonadota > Alphaproteobacteria > Rhodobacterales > Rhodobacteraceae > Sulfitobacter. The sequence continues at coordinate 14,310 of CAWVZA010000026.1, read as the reverse complement.
CAAGCATGTCCTTGGTGCTGGCCGCATAAGCCTTCATGTGGTCCGCACGGGCATGCGCCCCCAGCGCCTCCATGCTTTCCCATTTCTCGATCACCACAAACGTATCCGCCCCGAACGCCGCCTGCATCGGCCCCGCGTTTTCAGTGTCGATTGTCGCTTCATAAGCAATGCAACCATCCTCGGCCAAGACGGCTGGCACATTAGCGTTGAACAGGTCCAGCACAGCCGCCCGTTGGCCAGCTTTGGTGGTGATTACAGCGACGACATGAACGAGTGACATGAGCATTTTCCTATTTTGAACAAAGTTGCCGCTATTGGTAACGGCCAAGCCACTGCACAGCAACATGCGACGGCTTAGCTGGCAGCCCTCAGCCCTTGCAGCCCTGAATTGTTCGTCTGGCCCTTGTGCGCAAAACCTCACTACAGAAAGACACGCAGATGTATCCACTCGAAGGTAAAGTCGCTCTGATAACGGGCGCATCAGCGCAGCGCGGAATTGGGCGTGCAACTGCGCTGCGCCTTGCACAAGATGGCGCAACGGTTGTCATCACCGATATTGACGGTGCTATGACCGTGGAGGGCAACGCGCAACAGCGTGCCGATCTTATGCAGGCTACAGTCGGCGAAATCGAAAAAACAGGCGGCACCGCACTTGCCCTCACGCTGGACGTAACCAACCCAGAGGCGGTTGATGCGGCGATTGCCCAGATCATTTCAACATTCGGGCGGTTGGATATTGTCGTAAACAATGCAGGCTCGCTCGCAGGATCTGATAATTTCCTCTTCACCACGCCCGAGCATTGGCGCACAAGCTTTGATGTCAATCTGCTGGGGCCAATGATGGTATCACAGGCTGCAATCACTCATATGCGCGCCGTGGGCGTTGGGCGGATCATCAATATTGGCTCGACAGGCAGCCTCGGAGCAGAGCCGGTTTTTGGCGCCTACACCGCCATGAAGCACGGTTTGGTCGGTCTTTCTAAGATGATAGCAGCAGAATTCGGACCTGACGGTATTTTATGTAGCACAGTTTGTCCGGGCTATATCGCGACTGACATGCATATGCCAGCAAACAATCGCTTGGCCGGTGAACAGGGCAGGTCGGTCGAACAGATCAAGGAGCAGCGTTACGCAAACGTCGCCCTGAGGAATGCTGGCCTGCCCGAAGACGTCGCCAATGCAGTGGCCTATCTCGCAGGGCCGCAGGCGAACTATGTAACAGGTATAAACCTCCCCGTAACGGGCGGTGTTCCTTCTGGTATTTGACGGGGTTCGTCTTTGCAGGCGCGCGCCAAAAAACAACATACAAACGTCTGCTCGCAACCAACTCTTGCATTATGCACGCTACATGGGTATCGGGTCCAAATTGCCCTTCGGGGCGATTCACATCGTGGGAGGCGAGGGTGCCGCGGCATCCATACCACAACCACGCAACACATATCCCGAGGGTCGCGTCCCGAGGGTGTTGAAAGGAGAGCCATCATGGCCAAGAAACTCGTCGGTACGATGAAGTTGCAAGTTAAAGCGGGTCAAGCAAACCCGTCCCCGCCAGTCGGTCCAGCATTGGGTCAGCGCGGCATCAACATTATGGAATTCTGTAAAGCGTTCAACGCCAAAACAGCAGACCTCGAGCCGGGTGCACCATGCCCGACCGTAATCAGCTACTACCAGGATAAGTCCTTCACGATGGACATCAAGACGCCACCTGCGTCCTACTTCCTGAAGAAAGCAGCCAAAGTGAACTCCGGCGCGAAAACGCCGTCACGTGAGACTGTTGGCACCATTTCTGCAAAGCAACTGCGCGAAATCGCAGAAGCCAAGATGGTCGACCTCTCCGCGAATGACGTGGAAGCAGCAATGAAAATCATTATGGGCTCCGCAAAGTCCATGGGCATCGAGGTTAAGTAAGATGGCTAAACTTGGAAAACGTACCCGCTCTGCACGTGAAGCATTCGTCGGCAAAGCTGATCTGACTGTTGAAGAAGCAGTGGCACTGATCAAAGGCAACTCGAACACCAAGTTCGACGAGACCATTGAGATCGCCATGAACCTCGGCATCGATCCACGCCACGCAGACCAAATGGTTCGCGGCGTTATCGGCCTGCCAAACGGCACAGGCAAAGACGTTCGCGTTGCAGTATTTGCACGCGGCCCGAAAGCCGAAGAAGCCCAAGCGGCTGGTGCCGACATCGTTGGCGCCGAGGACCTGATGGAAATCGTTCAAGGCGGCAAGATCGACTTTGACCGTTGCATCGCAACACCTGACATGATGCCTGTCGTCGGTCGTCTTGGTAAAGTGCTTGGTCCACGTAACTTGATGCCGAACCCAAAAGTCGGTACAGTGACGATGGACGTCGCCGCAGCTGTGAAAGCAGCGAAGGGCGGCGAAGTGCAGTTCAAAGCTGAAAAGGGCGGTGTCGTCCATGCAGGCGTTGGCAAAGCATCCTTTGACGAAGCCAAATTGGTTGAAAACATCCGCGCCTTCATCGGTGCAGTTGCAAAAGCCAAGCCAACTGGCGCCAAAGGCGCGTACCTCAAGCAGATCTCGCTCAGCTCCTCAATGGGCCCAGGCGTGACTGTTGCTGTGGACAACGCTGTATCCGAATAACTTCGTTCTCATTGAATAGATAGAGGGCGCTCCATAGGGGTGCCCTTTGTCGTTTTGAGGTGCTGGATTGTGTGCCGAAAGCGGCGATATTTGTTAACTGTGCTGGCTCCTCATGCTCTGTGTATCACACACCGCGCACGCGACCGACTTAGGCAATAATAACGACTATGACCGCAGCAACAGTCCATACCGCTAGCAAACCCAAATATCCTGTGTCCCAAGGTGCGCCATTCACTGCTGCCCAGCCCAGCTCACCCATGGCGCGGGTCGGCGTCCACTGGGAAACCGTGTTGATCGCCGCAGGCATCGCAATGGGTGGCACCCACAGCCCGCCCATATAGGCCAGCGGGAGATACACAAGGTTGGCCATCGGGACCGCAGCCCGCGCAGAGCAAACTGACCCCAAAGCAATGCCCATCAATGTCGCCGTAATCGCGCAGATAAAACAGACCAAGCCCAGCCCCATCCAAGCCCTAGCGCCCAACCTGACATCGGTCATCATCAGGGCAACCACAACCACAACCACACACAGCACAGCAATGGTCACAAAAACCACAGAGGCTGAGATGCGCGCCACCCATTGATAAGCGACATGCCCAGGCAGGGTCCGTTGCCACTTGGCAAACGCGCTCTCACGGTCTTGGGCCACGGTCACCCCAAACTGAAAGAACCCGACCCCCAACACAGCGTAAACCATAAACGAGGCCATGGCATTCGCTGCCCAAGCGCCCCCACCACTGTTCGCACCGAAAAACGCATAAAGCATGGCAGGAAACAGAACCGTCGGTATCCAGAAGCCAGGTTGGCGAAACAAGATCCGAAGGTTCAAAACACACTCAGCATTCAAATGGCGGGTCATTGGGACATCTCCTCTTGGCGAATGCGGTCAATGAGGTCTTTGAGCTTTAGCGGCTCCAAGGTAAGCCCTTCAAACGGCACTCCCTCTTCAACGACACGCCGCAAAACCGTATCGCTGTCTGTTGTCTTCAGCGACCACAAATGTCCGTCTTGCTGCATCCTTAGCCATGCCGGTGGGCTGCATCCGTCAGGCAAGCCAAAGGTCAGCCGCGTGACATTCGCCCGCTGCCGCATCTCCTCCATTCCACCACCCAGCACCATCTGGCCTTGATCAATCAGCACGATGGTGCTGCAAATCGCCTCGATCTCGCCCACTGGTGGGAGGTCAGGATCAGCGTGCCGCCTTGTGCCACATAATCTTGCGCCATCTCCCGAAACCGCTCTTGGGAGGCAGTATCAAGCCCGCTTGTCGGCTCATCCAGAAATACCAGCTTCGGCTCCCCCACAAACGCCAGTGCAAGGGCCACACGCCGCAACTCACCGCCCGAAAATCCTGCAACGCGGCGGTCAATCAGCTTCTCCAAGGCAAACCGCTCAACAAGCGCACCTGTTTTTGCCGCAATGCCATACCGTGCCGCCGTATAGGACAGAATTTTGCGTGGGGAAGCGCATCTGGCAGGTCAGTCGATTGCGGTGTGGCGCCGCAAACTGCCCGCGCCGCAGCACTTCCCGCCGCGTGCCCGAATATCATCGCGTGCCCCGCATCGGGTGCCTGCAACCCCATCAACATCGACAGAGTTGTGGATTTCCCCGCCCCGTTCGGCCCCAACAGCCCCAGCGCCTCCCCTTGTGCCACGCCAAGGTCAATGTCGGACACGGCCTGCACCTTGCCAAACCGCTTTGACAATCCCGTCGCCCGCACTGCAACTTCGGCTGCCATTCCAGTCAACCGCCTACCTCCTGAATTTCCTCTTCTTCCTTCTGGATCACGCTTTGCAATGACCCAAGTTCCCCTTCGCAAAACCTGCCCAAACTTACGTGAATGACGCACGGCTGCGGTTCACGCTTCGCCAAATGTGGTGCTGGTCTCTCAACTCCATGACACGCCAGAGCCAACAGCTTCGGTTTGACGGCCAATTATCTTTGCTGCATTGCTGCACAACACGCTGTCACCCAACCAACGCCTGCACTGGAACCAAAATGATTGGAGCCATCGCAACGGACCGCAAAGCGAACCTGCATGGCAGCTTGTGGATGATCGCTGCCATGGGGATCTTCGCAATCGAAGACGCCTTGCTCAAAGCGGTCTCCGTGCCACTCCCCATCGCCCAAGTCCTGATTATATTCGGCGCAGGTGGCGCTATCGTCTTCGCTTGTCTGGCACGCCTCAACAACGAGCCGTTGTTCATCCGTGATGTCACCTCCAAACCAATGCACACTCGCGCTGTGTTCGAGATCACAGGCCGCCTGTTCTATGTCCTCGCCATTGCCCTCACACCTTTGTCGGCGGCAACAGTCATCCTCCAAGCGACGCCACTGGTCGTTGTCGCAGGGGCCGCACTGGTATTCGGAGAGAAGGTCGGTTGGCGCAGATGGTCCGCCATCTTCATCGGTTTGCTGGGCGTCATCATCATTGTGCAACCGGGATCTGAAAGCTTTTCAATCCTCTCGGTTCTGGCAATTCTCGGCATGCTGGGCTTTGCAGGGCGCGATCTGGCCAGCCGCGCAGCACCTGCCACGCTCTCCACCTCGCTGCTTGGTTTTTACGGCTTCCTCGCAATCGTGATCGCGGGCGTGGTTTTTTCACTCTGGGAAGGGGTGCGCTTCATCACCCCTGATGCCAGCACATCCCTCGCTCTCATGGGTGCTGTCGCCGCAGGCGTCGCCGCCTATACGTGCCTGATGAAAGCGATGCGCACGGGCGAAGTCTCTGCTGTGACGCCGTTTCGATATACAAGACTGCTCTTCGGCATCACGCTCGGCGTTGTGCTGTTTGACGAGCAGGTGAGCACCGCAATGATATTCGGCTCGGGCCTCATCGTCTGCTCTGGCCTGTTCATCGCGTGGCGGCGCAAGCCATCACAGGTCTAAACCACAGCACTTGATTACCCCAGCCAGCCCAAAATTGCATCCGCCACTTCACGCGGCTTTTGATGGTGCAGCCAGTGATCGACGTCTGCAATCTCGACGCGGGTGAGGTCGGGCGCGTACTCTTCCAACTCTTGCGTCGATGCAGGCAGCAGCGCCGTATCCGCCGTCCCCCATACCAGCAGATGTGGGCATTGCACCTGAAGTCGTGCAGGATCAAACGTCAGCCCTTCAATCGCTTCGCCCGTCCCACCAATCTTGAGCGGTGAAGCACGATACCAATTGATCATTCCGCGTAGACCCGACGCATCGCGCCACGCGGCCTTGTACCCCGCCAATGTTTCGCCACTCAGCCAATCCATGTCCATGTTAGCCGAAAAGAGCCCCATCAGTTTGGCGAAATCATCCGCCGCCAGAATATCCTCTGACCCTTCACGCCGCAGAAAGTGGATGTATTGCGAGGCATCGGTCTGCGGCCCACCCTTGGCCAATTCGCTCTGGAAGGGCGCAGGGTGCACACCGTTCATGATAATCAGCTTGGACACCAGATCAGGCCGCCCAATGGTCAGCGCATAGGCGACTGATGCCCCCCAATCATGGCCGAGCACAATCACCGGCTCGTCCCCGATCAGCGCCACCAGATCAGACACCAACAATGCCGTCTTATACATCTTAGGATCACTGGGTCGCCAACTTTGCCCGTAGCCTCTCTGGTCTGGTGCAATGCAATGGTAGTTCTCTGCCAGCAGCGGTGCCAGATCGCTCCACGCGCCCGAGTATTCAGGGAAGCCGTGCAGCATCAATATTTTCGGCGCACCCTCGGTTCCCCAATGGCGAACGAAAAATGCTTTGCCACTCAGCTCGACGGTTTCAACCCAAGACTTTATAATAAACATTCCCACCGTATGACTAAGCATAGCCTACGGTGCTTACGATGCAGAGTGCAATCACCTGCTTGCGCAGCGACGCCGGATTACTCGCCGCAATCTCGCCTTTCGCAAGTACCCTTTTACGCCTAGAGAAGTGGTATGCTGAAAACCATGTCCACTGCTGGCCATCTCCGCGCCATTTCCGTTCTGGGTCTGCCTCTCATTGGCGGTCATCTGGCACAGATGGCGATTGGGACCACTGATACGATCATGCTGGGCTGGTACGGGGTTGAGGAACTGGCCGCCGTGACATTGGCCTCGACCTATTTCTTTGTGCTGTTCATTTTTGGCTCTGGCTTTGCTTTTGCTGTGATGCCATTGGTCGCCAGCTTTCAGGCCGAAGGGGATGAGACGTCGATCCGCCGCGCCACGCGCATGGGGCTCTGGCTCAGCTTCGCTTTTGGGCTTTTGGCACTGCCGCTGATGATATTTGCCGCCCCGATCCTTCGCCTGATGGGGCAGGGGGAGGATGTGGTCATCAATGGTGCATGCTACCTCTCGGTGGCGGGCTGGGGTATTCTGCCCGCACTCTTTGTCATGGTCCTTAAGTCTTACCTCGCAGCGTTAGAGCGCACGCAGGTCGTCCTATGGATCACTTTGCTCGCTGCTGTGGTCAACGCACTGGTCAACTACGCGCTCATCTTTGGCAATTGGGGCGCACCAGAGCTGGGCATTATGGGTGCGGCCATTGCTTCGCTTCTCACCCAAATCGTGTCACTCATTGGTGTGGTGATCTATGTCCGTTTGGTCCTGCCAGAGCACGATCTGTTCCGCCGCATGTGGGCTGTAGATCGTAACATGCTGGTTCGCGTGTTTGTCCTCGGCTGGCCAATCTCAATCACTGTCTTGAGCGAGGTTGGCCTCTTTGCCGCCTCTGCTGTGATGATGGGCTGGCTCGGCACGATCCCTCTTGCGGCCCATGGCATCGCGATGCAGCTCACATCGCTGACGTTCATGGTACACCTTGGCCTCAGCAACGCGAGCACCGTGCGGGCAGGCAATGCTTTTGGTCGCAGCGATGCCCCGCATCTGGCCCACGGCGCATTTGTGGTCACGCTGATGTCCCTTACATTCGCCGCTCTCACTGTGAGCCTGTTCATCCTGCTGCCCGAATTCTTTATCGGCATCTTTATTCTTGAAGACGAACCCGCGCGTGCCGAAATCCTGACAATCGGCGTGGGTCTTTTGTTTATGGCAGGCCTGTTCCAGCTTGCTGACGGCACTCAGGCCACCGCTCTTGGCACTCTGCGCGGTGTCCAAGATACGCGTCTGCCTATGGTCTACGCCGCGTTCAGTTATTGGGTGGTGGGTGTGCCGACAGCTTATGTGCTGTGTTTTGTGTTCGGCTGGGGCGGTATGGGTATCTGGGGTGGGCTTGCGATCGGCCTTGGGGTTGCAGCGGTCCTGCTAAACTGGCGGTTTTGGCGCACCGTATTGCCCGCCGTGGCGCGCAATCAGGCTCGCGCCTAGCCTTTGGTCAGACGATCCGCTTTTTTGCGCACCAAAGTGCTGCGAAGATCATGCATCGCCAACAGCAGCGCATCCACTACGGCCTCAAGCTGTTCATCGTTCGCTTTGGACTGCGCCCAATGCGCCGTTGTGTTCAGATAATCAATGGCGCGAAAAATGTCGTCAATCTCGCGGTGGGCCAGCGTCTTTGAGCGCTCTTCCATCCAATTCTTAATAGCGTCGACATCAGGCTCTGACAGGTTGCGATCCCCATGGGCCTTAATCTCGCCGTTGCGCATATTGACGATGGCAATCTGGTCCATCTCAATGCGCCGTTGGCGGTTTTCAGTATCCAGTCGAAAGACAAACGCACCATTCTCTCGGACACGAAAATAGTACTCGGGTAGCTGACCGGCTATTGGGTCGTCCTAATATTGTCTTCTATATTGACTCAGTATTGTGAACACCGCAGTCTGGACAGATGAAATTTGCCCTATTCGCACTCATATACTGATTTAAAAAAATATGCCAAAGAAACGACCCACTAACACCGCCGTCGCCCGCCGCATCACTGCGTTGGAGCAAAAACTGGACACACTGGCAGAGCGCCATGCGCCGCAGGAGCCCTCAGGGAAGCTCCACCGCGCCGCGATGCGGATCGAGAATTTCGGCCTCACCCGCATCTTCGCGGCCTCGGGCTCTTTGTGGTCTCCATCGTGGGCTTTGTGATCAGCGGTATAGCACTTTATCAAGAGCGCGAAGCACGGCGCGAAGAGGCCCAGTTTTGCAAACTGGCCCAAGTTGCAACAGCGTGGGAATTGCTGCTCACCCGTGCAAGCGGTGATATCGGCAAGGGAAACGAGGTAAATACGATTATCGTTGCAGAAGGGCAGCTGGAAGATGACAGACTATCTTGTCAAAGCGCGGGGCTTTTCAGAGATGGTCAGTGCAGTGCTCCACCGCACTATAACGATGTTGTGCTGGACGGTGATGATTTTGGGAGAATGATCCCGAACGCACAGCATGCGATGGACTATTCTGCGACACTCGAAGCTATCTGACCCGTACAAACTTTGAAGGCCTAATCATCTCACGGCTCACAGCTGAAAAACTGATGCTCAATGAGAACTTTAATGATGTCACGGGCTGAGACTGGATTGTACGTGATGCTTATTTCTTCAGTATCGTCACGATTGAGGATAGTGGCAATGCAATTTTGCAAAACATCGCCGCACAGTTTGAGTGTGTACGTTGCTGGGTTTTTGACAGCAAGTCATCTTGGAAATTGGTGCGAAATTTCTTTTCCGCTAAGCTTGAGCGTAGCATACAGCGCGCCACTCGACATAAGCGAGTAATGGGGATTTGAGGTATGGAATTGTCCAACCACGCTACTGGCCAAGGACACTTGAAGAGGCTCTTGCCTCTCAAGGTCATGCTGATCACGCTGCTATATTGCGTGAAGTGCGCGAAAGCTGGTTGGCGTTACAGCGCAACGCTTACCATTGTCGTTACACATTCGAAGAAGTCGAACCGCTCCTGCGCAAACGCGTTCTGGAGCGGCTCAATCCCGACGGGGAAGACTAGCCCTTATTTCAATTCTGCACAAAAAGCTGTCATCCGCTTGCACGCTTCCACCAAATTTTCGTCCGACGTGGCATAGCTGATCCGAAAGTTCGGGGACAATCCGAAGGCCGCGCCAAAAACCACTGCTACGCCAGTCTCTTCCAGCAACGCTGTCGCGAACACTTCATCATTCTCGATCAATGTGCCTGCCGCTGAGGTTTTACCAATTAGACCTGCGATGGAGGGATAGACGTAGAAAGCGCCCTCAGGGACAGGACAGGTGATCCCGTCGATGGCATTCATCGCTTTGACCACCAAGTTGCGGCGACGCACGAACATCTCGTTGTTGGGTGCGATATAGTCTTGTGTGCCGTTGAGTGCTTCAACTGCCGCCCACTGGCTGATGGAGCAGGGGTTCGACGTGGATTGTGACTGCACTTTGCGCATTGCCCCGATCAACTTTTCAGGTCCCGCCGCATACCCAATCCGCCAGCCTGTCATGGCATAGGCCTTGGAGACACCATTACACGCCAGCGTGCGGTCATAGAGCTTTGGCTCAACCTGCGCAGGGGTGCAAAACTCAAACCCGTCATAGCACAGATGCTCATACATATCGTCGGTCATGATCCAGACGTGCGGATGGCGCAGCAACACATCCGTCAGCGCCTTTAGCTCATCCCACGTATATCCCGCACCTGTCGGGTTGGAGGGTGAGTTAAAGATGAACCATTTGGTGTTGGGTGTAATCGCTGCTTCCAACTGATCGGCCGTCATCTTGAAGTCTTGCTCGATCTGGCATTCCACGGCCACAGGCGTCCCACCTGCCAACAGCACCATATCAGGATAGCTCACCCAATAGGGTGCGGGAATAATCACTTCTTCACCGGGGTTCATTGTCGCCATCAGCGCGTTATACAAGGTTTGCTTGCCACCTGTGCCGACACTCACCTGTGCAGGCACATAATCGAGATCATTGTCGCGCTTGAGCTTGGCACAGATCGCCTGCTTCAACTCGATAATGCCATCCACGGCGGTGTATTTTGTCTTACCCGCCGCAATCGCAGCCACCGCCGCATCCTTGATGTTTTGCGGAGTGTCAAAATCAGGCTCGCCCGCACCCAGACCAATCACATCACGACCAGCAGCCTTGAGCTCTTGAGCCTTTGTTGTCACAGCAATAGTGGGGGAGGGTTTTACGCGTGCAAGTGTACGGGAGAGCAGTTCCATTTTGGCCTCATTGCGCTATATAAATGTCACGAACACTCATAGGGGGTGGCCCCCCGCAGTTGCAAGCGCTTTGGCGCGAGAGGACCAGACAATGACCGATGAGATCGACGACCTAGCACCCGCAGATTGGTATGGCCCGGATGCCGCCACCTTTGGTGACCGTGTGGCTGCTGCGCGCGACGCCGCGGGCATGTCGCAAATAGTGCTGGCGCGGCGTTTGGGCATACGCCTGAAGACGTTGCAAAGCTGGGAAAACGATATGTCAGAGCCGCGTGCGAACCGACTGTCGATCCTTGCTGGCCTGCTCAATGTCTCAATGATGTGGCTGATCAACGGTGAGGGTGAAGGCCTTGATGGGGCCGAAGGTGCAGGGGTCCTGCCAGCGGATGCTGCTGAATTGCTCAACGAGATGCGCGGCCTGCGGGTCGAACTGTCGCAAAGTGCCAAACACGTCGCACGGCTGGAAAAACGCCTGCGCGCAATGTTGATGGAGACCACCGATGTCTGAACCTGTTTTTGTAATGCCCCGCCCTGACCGCCCCGAAGGCGAGTTGCGCGAGACGCGGATCAAACGTCTCGCCATGCGCTCCATGCGCCGTGGGATCAAGGAGATGGACCTGATCCTCTCCGCCTATGCAACGGACCGCTTATCGGGCATGAGCGACGATGGCCTGATCCTCTATGATGACTTCCTCGATGAGAACGACCACGACCTTTATCAATGGGTCACTGGACAATTTGCACCCAAAACCCCTTATTTAGATTTGGTTAAAGACATCCAAGCCCATATTTATATTGAATAAATTGATCCTCTAGCTTTTAATGAAATACTCCGACTTTTTATGCATTCTCTGCGACAGAGCCATAATAAGTCGGAGAGTAGTATGAGTGTTCAGGATACGATTGGCCTGCCAGCCAATAAGAAAACATCCCCCCCTAAAAAGGGATTTATGACCGGATATCTGGAGGCGCTGTCGCTGGTAGAGCGACTGCACCGTTTGTTGCTGGATGTGATCAAAGATGAGTTCGAGCGTGTCGGCGTGTTGGAGATTAACGCGGTCCAAGCGTTGTTGTTGTTCAACATCGGTGACAACGAAGTAACCGCAGGTGAGCTTAAGAGCCGCGGCTGTTACCAAGGAGCAACGTGAGCTACAACCTCAAGAAACTGGTTGAGATGGGCTATATGCACCATCAGCGCTGCGAGATTGACCGCCGCTCTGTTCATATGCGCCTGACGGAAAAAGGCTGCTATATCCGCGATGTGGTCGCCGAACTGTTTGTTCGCCACGTTGGTGGTCTGGAGGATAAAGGTGTGCTTGGCCCTGAGGGGGTTATCAACATCACTGCCTCGCTCAAACGGGTAGAGTGGTACTGGACTGATCAAATCCGCTACATCTATTAGATAAACGGCGCAGCGGATTTTCTGCTGCGCTTGTCATCTCTCAGTGGACGGCAATATTGGGTCGAGCCTCACCCAATAGGCCTTTCCCGTTTCGTTGGCAGATGCTGCTATGCAGAAATGTCTGCGCGACCAACGCCGCGTCATGCTGCGCTAGCATCGTTGACAGGCAGGGGTCGCAGGCCTGACACTCATGACAAATAAGGACATCCAAAAGGAGACAGTCATGAACACCCAATCAGCCCTGAGCACAGGTGGCTTCGATATACCCGATCCCGCAAATCTGCCCAGCCTTAAGGGTACTGTCTCCGAGACCGAGTGGAACTTGCGCTGCCAACTCGCCGCGACCTACCGCCTTTGTGCGTTGCACGGCTGGACTGATCTGGTCTTCACCCATATTTCGCTGCGCCTTCCCGACGAGGACGGCCAAGAGCGCTTCCTGATCAATCCCTACGGCCTGATGTTTGATGAAATCACAGCCTCCTCGCTGGTAAAGATCGACCTTGAGGGCAACATTTGTGCTGACACGCCCTATTTCATCAATCCCGCAGGCTTCACTATTCACAGTGCTATCCACGTCGCGCGCCATGACGCAGGGTGTGTCATCCATGTACACACCCCATACGGTGTTGCAGTGTCAGTGCAAAACGACGGGCTGCGACGCTATACCCAATTCTCCATGGCGGTGAACAATGATCTCGCCTACCACGATTATGAGGGCATTGCACTGGATCTCAGCGAACGCGAGCGCATCGTGGCCGACATTGGCGACAAAAGCCTGCTGATGCTGCGCAACCACGGCACCCTTACGGTTGGCCCTAATTGTGCCATCGCTTTCCTGCGGATGTATTTCCTCGAGAACGCCTGCAAAACGCAGATTCTTGCTCAGGCCGCAGGGGATGAGAACTTGCATGAGGAGCCGCAATCTATGGCAGACACAGTTGCCGCCCAAGCCGCAGGCGCCTTCACACCTGGGATGGGGGATAACCTTGTCTGGCCTGGGCTCATGCGCAAATTGGTGCGCCAAAATCCCGGTCATGACTGCTAAGGAAAGGCTGCTGGGGCTTTGCCCCATCCGCCCTGAATGGCGAATTCCCCAGAGGATTTATAGCCAAGAAAAATAGGGGTGGGCGCTAGCGCATGGTCAGGACAAGCCCGTCGAGTTCGCGCAGCAGCTTGCGCTCCATCGCTTCAGCGTAGCCTTCAAATCCCAAGGCAACTTCGACAAATGCATCTGCGCCAAGGATCACTTCGGCATTAAAGTAGGCGCTGAGTTCTCCAATCTCCCCTTGGCGGATGTCGCCTATGGCAGGATCATCTGCGCCGATGACGAGAGCGTTGATAGTAATGCCTGTTGTGGCGAGTTTGGGTTTCGTGCTGCGCGGACGGGGGCCGAGGTTGCTTTTACCATCTCCCGAGATGTCGAGGGTTTGGCGCCAGCAATGGCTACGCTGTGCCAGATATTGGGAACCCCGCATCATGGCCACACCAAGCGCCGTGCCGGGTGTTGCGTCTGCACGCCGCTCGATTGCGTTGAGCTTTTCTATCGCCGCATCAAGAGGTTGAGGGCTTATGATGCGAGTCCATGGCAGTAAAAGCTGCTGATTGTTTGGCCCACGCCACTCATAGACAAGCAATTCAACAGGTGTCTCCACCCGTTCCAGCAAAGCGGCTCGCACGGCGGTACTGCCCAATGCGGCTGCCACCCCGTCAACTTGCAACCGGTATTCTCGCGCATCTACCGAGCCTGACACATCAAGCCCCAGCGCCAGAGCCTGACGGCACACGTCCTGCGCGAATGCAGGTCCTGTGACCAAGGTAAGAGCCGCTGCGAGCACAAAAGCCTTCACCCTGCGTTCTCTTCCACGTCCAGCGCCCCAATCGCAGGTGGGGTCAACTCCCGCTCTAGTTTGCGCCGCATTGCGCGTTCAAAGTCGTCAAATCCATCTGCCACTATGAGGAACGCGCCCGGTCCATTGATCACTTCACCGCGATAGAATGCGATCAGCCCCACTTCGCCCTCAAAATCGGCTGCATTCACTACCAGACCATTGACAGTGACACCCTGAAACGGGAATTCACGGTAAGCACTGGCGGGAGGGAAGCCTTCATTGCTTTGACCGTCGCCAGCCATATCCAGCGTTTTGCGCAAACAATCTGGACTGCGCGCGAGCAGTTGTGCGCCGTAACCCAAAGCATATCCCATGGCCGTTGGGAAATCATTGTGAGAGCGCTTTGAGGCGGCGACG
>CAWVZA010000025.1:0-23171 GCA_963934545.1 uncultured Sulfitobacter sp. | reverse complement strand
GTGGTGGGTTCGATTCCCATCCACCTCCGCCAATCGCTTTGACTAGACATCCCCCCCCTCCCCGCACCAATATGAAACCATGACGCGGGAGGGCGGATATGAGCGACGATCCACATCACTTTAAACTCGATGGTTTAAACGGGAGCAGCCACAGCTTTCCAAACTGGCAGCTTAGTCTGGTCTGTTTTGTGAAAGAGGACTGCGAGACCTGCAATTCCGCAGCCCCCGTTTTGGAAGCGCTGCACAATGCTTACGGCAGCAAGGCACAAGTTCTGCTCGTCGCGCAATCAGGCGATGGCAATGCAGTATTCGCCGAGCGTCACAGCCTGTCGATGCCTGTCCTTGATGACAGCGCGTGCAAAGCGGCGTTTGAGTGGGATATCGAGAGCGTCCCCTCCGTCTTTTGGATGGACGACGACAACACTGTTTTATCCAAATTTGAGGGGTTCATCCGAACGGACTGGGAAACCCTTGCCATTGATATGAGTTCCAAGACCTCCCTGCCTGCCGCACAGATAGACTGGGAAAGCTTGCCAGCATGGCGTCCGGGATGTGGGTCCAAACACCTTGATCCATCAGTGTATGACAAGCTGCGTGCGCAGGCCGACAACAGCCCCATTCGTGCACGCCGCATCGAGGTGGCCAGCAGTGACGATGTGGCCGAATTCATGTTCGATCAGGGCTTTTCTGACGGGCTGCCCCTTGTTCCGCCAACGCCAGAGCGGGTTTTGCGCATGCTCGGCGGCACGCACCGCGATCCCCAAGACGTCATTGCAACGGTGCCGCCAAATATGGGTGTCGCCACAGTTGAGAAAATCGCAATCAACGCCGTGATGGCAGGCTGCAAGCCTGAATACCTGCCTGTGATCATTGCCGCAGTCGAGGCCGTTTGCACGGATGAGTTCAACATCCACGGTGTGACAGCTACAACGATGGGCGCTGCCCCTGTGATGGTGGTCAACGGCCCCATCCGCGAAAAAATCGGGATGAATGCAGGCCTTGGCGCCTTGGGTGCGGGCAACCGCGCCAACGCCACCATTGGGCGCGCCTTGCGGCTGGTGGTGCGCAATGTGGGCGGAGCGGCGACTGGCGGGGTTGAACGCTCCTGCCTTGGTAATCCGATGAAGTTCACCATGTGTTTTGCCGAGCATGAAGAACGCTCTCCTTGGCCCGCGCTGCATGTGGAACGGGGGTTTGAACCCGAAGATTCAGTGGTCACTGTTTTCGCAATGACGGGCGGCCCCGTTCACATCGTGGACCAGACATCACGCGCACCTGATCAGATCGCAGGTTCGCTCGGCCTTGGCCTTGAGGGGGTGTTCCTGCCCAAGTTGCGAAACCTGCCTGTCGATGCCCTCCTTGTGGTGTGTCCTGAACATATCGACACGCTCATGAAGGAAGGCGACTTTTCCAAAGACCGATTGCGGCAGCGCATTCAGGACGTCACGATGCGCCCCCTGTCTGACATGGTTCAGGATGAAAACTCTGGCGCGGGCATCCCAAAAGACGCTGCTGAAAAGATGGGACCAGAGGCACTGGCAAAGCGTGTGCCCAAGTTTGCAGGCACCGAATTCATCCACATCGTTGTGGCTGGTTCGGACGCTGGCAAATTCTCATCTGCATTTCATGGATGGGCAACCGGAGCGGTTGGTTCAGTATCTGTTTCCAAAAAAATCAACTTGGACTAAACTAAAAAAAAAGGAGGAGTTCTTTGATAACAATTCTCGATCCCACGAATGAGACCAAACCTGTAGAGCGACAAATAACGGAGCGAAACGGCAGTCTGTCTGGCGTGATCGGCCTTTTGGACATCAGCAAACCGCGCGGCGACATCATGTTGGATGAGCTGGAAAAATTGCTGGTGGCGCATGCACCTGATATATCTGTGCGTCGCTACAAAAAGCCGACATTTGCCAAGCCTTGCCCCGACGCACTGCGGCACGAAATTCGCAACGAATGCGATTTCCTCGTTGAGGCATTGGCCGACTGAGGATCCTGTACGACGTGCAGTATGCACGACAATTTCTGGTTTGAAACCCAGCGGATCCCTGCAGTCGCCATCGCATCCAGCGAATTTGGTCAAGCCGCCGAAGCACAGCGCAGTGCGCTCGGTATGAACGGTGCGCGCTATATCTTGGTGCCTCATCCGATACAGGATGCAACCGACGATGAAATGCGCGCAAAAGCGCATGAAGCGTTTGCAGCAGTCATAAGTGCATTGACTGAAAACTAAAGACGAAAGGCGCTGCCGCCCAAAGGATGACAGCGCCTTTTACATGATCAAAGGGTGATACCGCCCATTTCAGCGACGCCCACAAAACTGCGGTTCCACGTCGGGCTAATCAAAACTTCGTTGATGCAAACATGCGGCGGCGCTTCGGCAATGTACCGCACCATGGCCCCCAGATCATCGGCTTGCAGCATCTTGGCAATATCCTCGGCAGATGGCGGTTTGGGCCGTGATTGCATAATAGGTGTGGCCACTTCACCCGGCATCAACGCAGTGCAGCGGATGCCATTCACCCCTTCATCCTGATTGATCGAATGGCTGAGTGCGACAACAGCATGTTTTGACGCACTATAGGCTGGCCCCGTCAGTCGCGACGGGTGCCGGCCCGCCCATGAGGATGTTAAAATCAGTGTCCCATCGCCCTTTTCTCGCATATTCGGGAGGACGGCCAATACGCCGTTCATGACACCGTTTAGGTTGACGTCGACCACCCTCGCAAAATCAGCTGCAGTGATCGCGCCCACTGACCGGTTCGGAACATTAATGCCTGCGTTTGCCATAAATATATCGATCCCGCCCAAGCGCTCTATCACATCATCCGCGATGACCTGAGTTGCATCCGCATCAATCACATCCAGTTGGGCAGTCTCAGCCCTTCCGCCAGTTTGGGTGATTTGCATGACGACCCGCTCCAACTCTTCAATGCGGCGCCCCGACACCACAACATGCGCACCGGCACCGGCGAGTGCCTTGGCCGATGCCTCACCAATTCCGCCTCCCGCACCCGTGACCCAAGCCACTTTTCCATTGAGCGTTCCCATATCATTCTCCTAATCTCGACCATGCGTTTGGAGCAAAGTAGTCCATAAAAGTAACGCTCTGTCCATCGTGCGGTTTTTTTTACTGAAGAAGGACGCATTTTGTGAAACAGTAAATGTAACAATTATGAGGAGATACGGACATGGAGCTTACCAAAATTTGCGATGGGTTGGATTTTCCCGAAGGTCCTATCTCAATGGAAGATGGCTCTGTCATCTTGGTCGAAATACGCCGCCAAACACTGTCCCGCGTCCAGCCTGATGGCCAGATCGAGGTCATTGCCCAGTTGGGCGGCGGCCCGAATGGCGCCGCTGTAGGGCCGGATGGCATGATTTACGTCTGCAACAATGGTGGCTTTGTCTGGACCCAAAAAGACGGCATCACGCGCCCGATCGGCACACCTGATGATTATACCAGCGGATCTATCCAGCGGGTTGATCCAGACACAGGCGCGTTCGAGACGCTCTATGACAGCTGCGACGGGCAACCTCTGAGAGGGCCAAACGACATTGTGTTCGACACACACGGCGGGTTCTACTTTACCGACTTGGGTAAATCCAATGCGGAGTATGTGCATCACGGCGTCTTATACTATGCTAAAGCAGATGGAAGTGAAATCAAGCGGGTGCATGCCCCAATGATCACCCCCAACGGGATTGGGCTCTCGCCAGACGGCAAAACCGTCCACGTGGCCGAAACCCGTACGGGGCGTGTCTGGAGCTTTGATCTGACCGGACCAGGAGAGATAGCGCCCCTGCCCTTTAACATGCCGGGGCGTCTATTGACGACATTGCCTGATTACCAGTTGCTCGACAGCCTTGCCGTGCAAGCCGACGGAAAAATCTGTGTCGCAACACTGATGCGCGGCGGGATAAGCGTGGTGCCCCTCGATGGAGGGGATGTCACCTTTATGGCCATGACGGGCGATCCCTACATAACAAACATCTGCTTTGGTGGCGCGGATGTGCGAGACGCTTGGATCACCGCCTCTGGAACAGGGTGCCTTTACCACACACGTTGGCCAAGCGCGGGGTTGCCATTGAATTATACACTCTAGGCTGCCCCTAACCCATTGCTCACCCATTCGTTGGTTGAATGTCACCCGTTAAAAGGCAACTACATGGCCATGATGATTGCTCAAGCTTTTGGTGGCGTTTCTCGATGATAAACTCGGTCCCTCTGACACGCGATTTGGTTCTGGTTGGCGGCGGTCACGCCCATGCGTTGGTACTGCGCAAATGGGGGATGAACTCGATGGCGGGTGCGCGGTTGACCGTCATCAATCCCGGACCCACAGCACCCTACACTGGAATGCTGCCCGGACACATTGCAGGCCATTACAGTCGCGACACACTTGAGATTGATCTCGTGCGCCTCGCACGGTTTGCAGGTGCACGGCTCATCCTCAGTCATGCCACTGGCATTGATCGAGGGGCGCGGCTCATCCATATTGAGGGGCGCGCACCAGTGGCTTATGACACAGCCTCGATTGACATCGGCACCACCGCCACGATAGGCATCGCGGGCTTTTCCGAGCATGCGATCGGAGCCAAGCCGTTGGACACCTATGCACAAGCATGGCGTGATTTCATGGATGCCGTGAAAGAAGGCTCCCTCCCGCCAAATGTTTCCGTAATCGGTGGCGGTGTTGCAGGTTGTGAACTTGCAATGGCAATGGCCTTTGCCCTGCGCAATCTTGGCGTCGCGCCCACGATCACCGTCATTGAAGCAGGCTCACATATCTCAGGTGTCAGCCCCCAAGCGCGCAGCAAACTCATCCGTGCCATGACGGAATTGGGTGTGAGCGTCTTGCCGGATGCTCAGGTAGAGCGGATCACACGAACACATGTGGAGCTGAGCGGTCAGCTCCCGATCACCACGTCGCTCTGCGTGGGTGCGGCTGGCGCATCCCCCCATGCATGGATGGGTGAAACCGCCCTGCCGCAGCACAACGGATTTATCGTGATTGATCCTGATCTGCGCGTGCACGGCGAGACGCATCTTTTTGCCGTTGGCGATTGCGCACATATGCCCTTTGCACCGCGCCCCAAAGCAGGCGTTTTTGCCGTACGCGCCGCACCTGTGCTCTACGATAATTTGCGTGCCTCGTTATCAGATGGTCCCACGCGCCCCTTCAAACCCCAAAAATCATATCTTAAGCTGATCTCTTTGGGCGGAAAATCTGCAATGGCCGAGAAATACGGGATGGCGCTTGCCGCCCCTTTGCTGTGGCGTTGGAAAGACCAGATTGACAGCGCGTTCATGGATCAGCTGGAAGACCTTCCACCGATGCCTACGACGGCACTCCCTTCTGTGATGGCAGCAGGAGGTCAAGAGGACGCACTGTCCGCCCCTTTGTGTGGTGGCTGCGGCGCAAAGGTTGGTGCAGCAACTCTCCGAAACGGAATTAGCACCACTCAAGGCGCACTGGGACCTGATGTCGTAGCAGGGCCTGGAGATGACGCTGCAATATTGCGTCAGCCGGACGGTACCTTTCAGGTGCTCAGCACGGATCATCTTCGTGCTTTCGTGGAAGACCCTGTTCAGATGACACGGATTGCAGCGGTGCACGCCCTTGGCGATATCTGGTCCATGGGGGCCACCCCCCAAGCAGCGCTGTCAAACATTGTATTGCCCCGTATGTCAGCACCTCTTCAGGAACGTACTCTGCGTGAAATCAGCGAAACTGCCAGCGACGTATTTACCCGCGCTGGCGCCACAATGGTTGGCGGACACACCTCAATGGGTGCAGAACTGACCATCGGGTTTACTGTGACTGGAACATGCGACGCCATGCCCATCACCCTTGGA
The DNA here is from genome assembly GCA_963934545.1 of uncultured Sulfitobacter sp. Classification (GTDB taxonomy): domain Bacteria; phylum Pseudomonadota; class Alphaproteobacteria; order Rhodobacterales; family Rhodobacteraceae; genus Sulfitobacter. Next base: position 17,311 of record CAWVZA010000025.1, on the reverse strand, counting down.
GGTGCAAAATCTGGTGATGTACTGCTTCTCACGCGGCCAATCGGGTCTGGTGTGATATTGGCCGCCTTCATGGCTGGCTCAGCTCCTGCCCGCGTCGTAACACAGGCGCTTGGAACTATGGAGCAGCCTCAAGACATCGCAGCAACAGTGCTCCAAGCCGCACATGCTATGACGGATGTCACAGGTTTTGGCCTCGCGGGTCATATTCAAGAAATCTGCATGGCGTCACAGCTCCAAGCTGAAATCTGGCATGACAAAATACCCCTGTATGAAGGTGCACGCGCGTTGTCTGACCGTGGAATACACTCATCTATATTGCAGGCCAACACTGCAGATACAGCGACCAATGGCATTGCCGATCCCTTGCTCCATGATCCACAAACAGCGGGCGGCCTGCTCGCGGCATTACCGCTAGAGGCCGCAGAAGCTGCCGTGTCAGAACTGCGCTCCAAAGGTCTGGCTGGCTGGATTATTGGCAAATTGTCGGCAGGCTCCGGACCTGTCAGCATTCTTTAAGAAAATCAGGGAAACACTCATGCAAATTCGAGTGCCGTTGGCATGTTATCTGGACAGAGTCCCAACTCAGGTTTGAATGAGAAAAATGAGTTCTGCATAGCCTCATATCATCGGATTATGCTTCCATATCAATGTCGTTTGAAGCGCTTTGGTATCTGTTCCTGATCCAAGGCTTGCCACAGCACAAAAGACCATCAGCCTTTCGCGTCAAGGCACGGGAGAGTTCGGCATTGACCTGCGTGTGGAATTCTTGATTGATGCTTTGGGACGCATTGGGGACGAATTATGAAATCGCAAACACGCGTTGTTGTTATTGGTGGCGGCATTGCTGGCTGCTCTACGCTGTATCACCTCACCCAGGAGGGTTGGAGCGACGTTGTGTTGGTCGAGCGCGACGAGCTCACATCAGGCACTACATGGCATTCTGCTGCGCAGGTCACAAATTTCGGGATGAACCAGACAATGGTGGGCCTCAAGACCCACTCAATCAATCTGTACAAAGAGTTGCGTGATGATGCCGACTACCCCGTCAGCTACAATCACGGAGATGGTGGCATCAGGCTTGCGAACACCGAAGCGCAGATGGACGGCTACCGCCATTTTGCATCGATGGCGCGCGGCATGGGCGTGGAGTTTGAAGTCCTTGATGCGGCGGAATGCGCACGGCGTCACCCCCTCATCTCGACCGACAATCTGCTGGGCGGTTTGTGGGATGACAATGACGGCGATATTGATCCCGCCAGCCTGTGTCAGGCGCTGGCGCGGCGCGCACGCAAAGCGGGTGCAGAAGTGTACCGGAATACGCCAGTCACGGGCCTGACCCAGCACAAGGACGACAGCTGGACCGTACATACGGCGCACGGCGATATTGATTGCGAGATTGTCGTCAACGCCTGTGGCTACCGCGTCAATGAGGTCGGCGCTATGATGGGGGTGCACCACCCTGTCACCTCGATGGAGCATCAGTACTTCGTCACCGAGGACATCCCCGCCATTGCAGAGGCGGGCCACCGCATGCCCCTGCTGCGCTGTCCGATCAGCGACTATTATTGCCGTCAGGAAAAGAATGGCCTGCTTGTGGGATTTTATGAACAGGATTGCCGTACGTGGGGCATGGACGGGATTGACCCGCATTTCGCAAACGCGCTTTGCCCCGATGATCTTGACCGTATCACCGGTGTGCTCGAAGGCGCGTTCGAGCGGATGCCAGCGCGGACCAAAGTGGGGATCAAGAATATCGTAAACGGTCCCATCACCTACACGATCGATGGCGCCCCCCTCGTTGGTCCCATCCCGAACAAGCGGAATGCGTTTTGCATTATCGGCCTGCGTGCGGGCCTTGGTGAAGGCGGCGGGCATGGCTGGACGCTGGCGCAGCAAATCGTTCATGGTGAGGCATGTTATGACACGTGGTGCATCGATCCGCGCCGTTTTGTAGGCCACGCAAATGTCGAGCTTACGGCACTCAAAGCCATTGAAGACTACCAAAACGAATTCCGCTTCCACTTTCCCAATGAGCACCGCCCCACTGGACGCATGGCAAAGACAACGCCACTGACGCCAGTGCTGGCGGCGGAGGGGGCTGAGTTCACTGTGGTGAACGGTTGGGAACGCTCTGAGTTTTTCAAGCCAAGCCCTGATTTCCATGTCACTCATGGATTTCATTTCGACGAAGCGTTTCCGATTGTGGCGCAAGAAGTGGCAGCCGTGCAAAACAGTGTTGGCCTGTGCGAAGTCAACGGGTTCAACCGGATCGAGATCACAGGCACAGATGCCCAAAGCTTTCTTAATCGCATGATTTGCGGGCGTTTGCCGCGCAAGGCGGGGCGCGTTGGTCTTGCCTATCTGCTCAACCAGCATGGCATGGTGAAGGCTGAGGCAACCTTGGCGAATATTCCAGCGTCCGACCGTGGTCCTGACCGCATCTGGTACGGCTCCGCAGCGGCGTCAGAGTTTCACGACATGGACTGGCTGCGCACCAACTTGCGGAACGACGAAGACGTGCAGATCAAATCCCTGACCAACGACATGACCATCCTTGTTCTGGCAGGTCCAAAAGCACGTGATGTCATGCAAGCCGTGAGCCGCGACGACTGGTCCAAGGCAGGCTTTTCATGGCTGTCCGTGCGTGAATGTTTCATCGGCTATGCGCCTGCCACTGTCATGGCCGTTAGCTTCTCGGGTGAGCTGGCTTATGAGAGTCACTTGCCCAATGCGTCCCTTTATGCGGCCTATCTTACCTTACGGGACGCGGGCAAAGAGCACGATATGTGTCTGTTTGGTGCGCATGCCGTCGAGTCCATGCGCATGGAAAAAGGCTACCTGCATTGGAAGGCCGAAATCCTGACCGAGTTTGACCCCTTCGAGACAGGGCTGGACCGTTTTGTGCAGCTGGAAAAGGACGGCTTTGTCGGCAAAGACGACCTTGCCGAGCGGGTCAAAGCGGGTCCCTCACGGCGGCTTGTCACCTTGCGCGTCGAGCATGACAGCGCCCCTGCCCATGGAGGGGCGTCCGTTATGATCGACGGCAAAGTTGTTGGCACTGTAACCTCGGGCGGCTACGGCCACCGCACCCAATGCAACATTGCATATGCGTTTTTGAATCCTGAATATGCCACGCGGGGTACTGCCTTGGAAATTGACATGCTGGGGCATCTCACACCTGCAATCGTTTCGGAGCCATCACTCTATGACGCAGAAATGAGCCGCGTAAGGTCCTAGAATCTACCGTTACGGTGAATGCAACACGCAGCAGTTGAGTTTTGGGCGCCAGCCCTTGACGCTCCTGAATGCGCTGGTCACATTTACGGCTGACGCAATGGGGCTCGCCCAGCCCCGAAAGGATCAAACAGATGAGTGATGCAGATACATACCACGTAGGCGAGCGTGCAGAGCACATGCCTGCGCCCACCCAATATGAGACCAGCCCGTTCAAAAAGGGCCGACCGCCAGAACCGCTCCAGTTCGAAATCAACCTCACTGCCGAGGCCCACGACCGCCAGAAGAAGTCTGGCCTCGTGCAGGTCAACATCCCCGGGTTCTCCCCGCTCAAGCTCTACTGCGACGAGCAGACACCCGTGGGCGATGACACGGCCCCACCGCCGCTGGCCTATATGTGTGCAGGCATCGCTTTTTGTCTCATGACGCACCTCACGGACATCTATACCGCCCGCAAGATCAAGATTAAGTCGATGAACATCGAGCAAAAGGTGCGGTTCCAGACCAACCTGAGCAACATGCGCGATCTGGGTCACACCACCGAAGGTGAGACACTGGGCATCGAGACCCATGTGCTGATCGACAGCGATGAGCCACAGGAATTGATCATGGACCTGATGAACGAAGCCGAGAATGCCTGCATGGCACACCACGCTCTGCGCAACCCGATCCCGTGGTCCTCGCGCTTGGTCTATAACGGCGAGGAAGTGCTCAACCGCAACGGCTAAGGCCAAGGTTGTCTGTACACTCAAAGGGCGCGGCACATGATGCTGTGCCCTTTATTATTGTCTATTCGGCATCAAAGATTGATATCCGCAGGCAGCGTTTTGTCCGCAATAAGCTTGGCGTTCGCAAGGTCATTGCCTTCAGCACGCGCTACGGCGTATGGCACACTCAACCCGTGTTCTATCCAACGGGCGACCAACCTTTCGCGTAATACTTCAATGGGCGGAGCGATGCGAATAGACGTGTCCCACAGCAGAGCCAACCCACGCCAAGGGTCCGCATCAAATAACAGATAATTCCCTTCAACAATCACCACATCACATTCAGCGTCGACACGCCCGCCCCCGCAATTGCGATATCAAGTGCGCGGTCGAACACAGGATAAACAACCTCCTGCTCCTCCTTCAACCGCCGCACTAGATGGACAAAGGCGCTTGCAGCAAACGTCTCGGGTGCCCCCTTACGGGCCAGCAATCCACGGGCAATGAGCAATCGGTTGTCGAGATGAAACCCGTCCATGGGGACCACTTGAGCGGTTGCACCGACCCTGCCCAATGCAGCGGCTAATCCGTCCGCCATCGTGGACTTTCCACTCGCAGGGGCACCTGCCAAAGCAACAAGGCGGCGACCACCGCATGGCCGCGCCAAAACACATCGTGCCAAATCTTCCAATCGTTGCGACATACCTGTCAGCACCTCTCCCTCAAACGCACTGCAACTATCAACTGCCCCATCCACACAAACAAGCAAACAAAAAGGGCGCCCCCCCGTCTGGAAGAGCGCCCTCTTTTAGAGTGTCTGTTGCTCAGGTTTAACGCAAGGCGGAGCGGTCCAGATCAAAGCGGTCAAGCTCCATCACTTTGAGCCAAGCCTTGATGAACTGATCCATGAACAGTGCTTCACCGTCACCTGCGGCATAGACCTCGGCCAATGCACGCAACTGGCTGTTGGAGCCAAAGACCAGATCGACGCGCGTGCCTGTACGCTTGACCTCACCTGTCGCAGTATCGCGTGCTTCAAACACATCGTCTGTCTCGGACACAGATTTCCATGTCACATCCATCTCCATGAGTGCGCGGAAGAAATCATTGCTCAACGTGCCGGGCTTGTCCGTCCATACGCCGTGCGATGTGCCACCGAAGTTGGCCCCCAACACGCGTAAGCCACCGACCAATACAGTCATCTCTGGCGTTGTCAGCGTCAGCAGTTGTGCGCGATCCACCAGCAGCTCTTCGGCAGAGACTTTGAACTCACGTGAGGCATAATTGCGGAAACCGTCAACTTGCGGCTTGAGCACTTCGACGCTTTCCACCTCAGTCTGCTCTTGGGTTGCGTCGCCGCGGCCCGCAGTGAAGGGAACAACTACATCGTGACCGCCCGCTCTTGCCGCGGCTTCAACAGCCGCAGTACCTGCAAGTACAATCATGTCGGCCATCGAGATTGGCTTCCCAAAATCTGCGCGGATCGCTTCGAGCTTATCCAGAACCTTGGACAATTGTGCAGGCTCGTTGACGTCCCAATCCTTCATAGGGGCCAAACGGATGCGTGCGCCATTGGCACCACCGCGTTTGTCAGAACCACGGAAGGTGGAAGCCGAAGCCCACGCCGTGGAGACCAACTCAGCAGTGCTCAGACCTGACGAGAGTATCAGCTCTTTGAGTGCGGCCACATCAGCATCGCCAACCAACGCATGATCTGGTGTCGGGATCGGATCCTGCCAGATCAACACTGCGCTTGGCGCTTCTTTGCCCAAGTAGCGAGACGTCGGACCCATATCGCGGTGGCACAGCTTGAACCATGCACGTGCAAATGCATCAGCAAACTGATCAGGGTTGGCATGGAACCGCTTGGAGATTTCAAAGTAGGATGGGTCCACTTTCATCGCCATATCCGCCGTGGTCATCATCGGCGGGTGCTTTGCGTCCGAATGGGCGTCTGGCACGGCGTCAGCCATCGCGCCATCTGCGGGCTTCCACTGCTGCGCACCGGCGGGGGATTTGGTCAGCTCCCACTCGTTGCCCAGAAGCGTGTCGAAATAGGACATGTCCCATGTCGTCGGCGTGGGCGTCCATGCGCCCTCGATACCGGATGTGATCGCGTGCACACCCTTCCCGCTCTCGTAGGTAGACAGCCAGCCAAAGCCTTGCGCTTCGATCGGCGCGCCTTCAGGCTCTACGCCCACTAGGGCCGCGTCGCCTGCGCCGTGTGATTTACCGAATGTGTGACCACCCGCGACCAGCGCCACGGTCTCTTCGTCGTTCATCGCCATGCGCGCGAAAGTGTCGCGAATGTCATGCGCAGAGGCTTGTGGATCAGGATTGCCATCTGGCCCCTCGGGGTTCACGTAGATCAGACCCATTTGCACAGCAGCGAGCGGGTTCTCGAGATCGCGCTTACCTGTATAGCGCGTATTCTCGCCACCAGATTCTTCGAGCCAGATTTCCTCGGAGCCCCAGTAGATATCTTCTTCTGGCTCCCAAATATCCTCACGACCACCCGCAAAGCCGAATGTCTCAAAACCCATATCCTCGAGCGCGCAGTTGCCCGCGAGGATCATCAAATCTGCCCAAGAAATCTTGTTGCCATATTTCTGTTTGATGGGCCAAAGCAGACGACGCGCCTTATCAAGGTTCCCGTTGTCGGGCCAAGAGTTCAGCGGCGCAAAACGCTGGGTGCCAGAGGAGGAGCCACCACGGCCATCTGCCGTGCGGTACGTGCCTGCAGAGTGCCACGCCATACGGATAAAGAACGGTCCATAATGACCATAATCTGCGGGCCACCAGTCTTGGCTGTCTTTCATCAGGGCGTAGATGTCGGATTTCACCGCATCCAGATCAAGCTGTTTGAAGGCTTCGGGATAATTGAACGTGCCACCCATCGGATCAGAGGCCGGTTGGTTCTGGCCCAATATTTTGAGGTTGAGCTGGTTTGGCCACCAATCACGGTTGGAGCGCGCAGAATTGGTCGATTGCTTGGCCGCGCCAAATCCCATCGGGCAGCCGCCCTGTTCGCCGTTGTCTGATCCGTCCATCATAAACTCTCTCCACTGTATGAAAAATGAAAGTGGGGATTCGCACCCCCGTGGAACGTATCTAACAAGCTTACATCATATGTTTAAGTTTGATTTTCTGATATATGTGATAACTTAAAGCTATGGTCAATTTTACACTGAAACAGCTACGATATTTCGAAGCAGTCGCCCGCCAAGCCCATTTTGGCCGTGCAGCCGAGATGTGCGCAATCTCGCAACCTGCCCTATCAGCCCAGATTGCAGCGTTAGAAACCGCGCTTGGACTAAAACTCTTTGAGCGATCAGCGCGGCAGGTACGCCTCACACCGTTCGGCGAACAATTTGCACCGCGCGCGCGCGAGATATTGCGCGAGGCGGAGGCCCTGTCGGAGATGGCCCGCGGCGCAGGTGGAACGGCCCTCACCCGCCTGCGCATCGGAGTGATCCCGACCATTGCGCCATACCTTCTGCCCGCGGTCATTGGTCATATCACGGTGGCCCACCCCGAAATCGACCTCTTGGTGCGCGAAACGATGACCCAAAAGCTCGTTGAGGAATTGAGCGATGGTAAGCTCGATTGCGCCATTGTCGCGCTGCCCGTGTCAGAACCTGCCCTGACCGAAGTCGCCTTGTTTGACGAGGCAATGGTACTGGTGCGCCCTGCCCATGACGCGGGCCGTCCCGTGCCCGATATGGATACGCTGAGCCAGATGAAACTGCTGCTTTTGGAGGAAGGGCATTGCTTTCGGGATCAGGCGCTCTCGTTCTGCTCGCTGCGCAATACCCTCCCGCGAGAGGGTTTGGACGGCTCCTCGCTCAGCACATTGGTGCAGATGGTGGGCGCAGGGATTGGTGTCACTCTGATCCCCGAAATGGCAGTGCCCGTTGAGACACGCTCCGCGAGCGTCGACATTGCACCTCTGGGCGCGCCCCACCCCATGCGGACGGTAGGTATGATCTGGCGCAAGTCTTCTGCAATGTCAGAAAAGCTTGATGCTATTGCAAAGCTGGTGCGCGACGCCGCCTCTACTCATCCCGCTTTTGCCAAGGATTAAAGCACCGCTTTGACAGTACCGTCCGCGATCCATGCGTCAAGAATCGCAAGTGCCGCATCCGCAAAAGCAGGATCATTGATGTGACAATCGAGCAAGCTCAGCTCTGTGGGCGCTTTCATGGATTTCTCCATTTCATCCACCATCGCAGCCAAGGCTTCGAGATCATGCGCAGGGCCGCCTTCTTTGTCCCACTCCTCAATGCCTTGGATTGGCATCAACACATGCACAGGGCCCTTGGCCCCCGCAAGCCGCTGCGCCATCTCGCGCACAACGCCGCGACGCTCGCCCCCTGACAGTGCCGCCGACTTGATCAATCGATTGTGGGCATGAAACGGACGGTCATCATATTGCGCTGGAATATCCTGCCAGCACGCAAAATCGATGAGGTCAGCACAGCCTGCCGCAACCATCTGGGGGATGCCTGCCGCCCCTGCCCCCGTCAGGCGGTCCGCGCCCGAATGAACCACAGAGCCACCAACCAGATTGCTCAGCTCTTGCAGCGAGAAATCCATCACAGCGGCGAACTGGCCTTGGCGGGCCAGCGCCTCGAACGCCATGCCGCCCATACCTGTGGCGTGGAACACAGCCACGTCAAAGCCACGCTCCTGCAACGGGTCGCGCAGCAGTTTCATGTATTTCAGGCATGATGACCCAAGCGAGGTCATCCCGATCAAAGGCCGTTTGGAAACTGGTTTTTCCACCGCCATCGCCGCACCCAGCACCGCACCTGCCGCTTGGGACAAGGATGATTTGCAGATGGGGTTGAGGCCATAGAGACCACCCGCCCAGAGGATCATCTGAATATCAGGACTAAGGCGCTCTGTCGCGATAATGGGCGAAAAGCTGACTGTGGAGACAACATATTTCGGCACGCCCATGGGCAAGGCTTGGGCACAATCCAGCGCCAGATCGGTCCCCATAGTGCCGCCCAGCACGATCATGCCATCAATGCAGCCCTCGGCATGCAACTGTGATGTCAGCAGTGCAGCACCTTGCGCCATGATTTGCATGGCCGTATTCTCGTCGCCGCTGTCGATAGCCGCTTGAATGCTTGAGCCCCCCGCCTCCGCAACCTGATGCTTGGACACATCAGTAGGCTTTGAGGGATCGCCCAGCACACTCACATCCATTGAGACCACCTTGCCGCCCATCGCCTCGATCCGCGCAGCGACATAGTGTAGCTCTTCGTCTTTGGTGTCGTATGTGCCGATGACAAGGATGGTTTTATTCATGGTGCTGCTCCGTTACTGGCTGCCATCTTGGGTGGAGTGAATGTCCGTGTCCACATCTTGCGGTGGATTGCGCGCCTCTTTGATCAGCGTGCGGATATGCAGCCCGATCGCCAGCAGGATCATCACAAAGATGATCATCGCAATCGGCCGGTCAATCATATCAAACGGCGTTTTCACACGGGGCATTGCCGAGCGGAGTTTGGTTTCCATAATGCCGCCAAGAACCATACCGAGGATGATTGGCACAATCGGCAGGTTCAGTCGCTTGAGGATCAGACCAAAGATTCCAAACACCGCAGCAATCGCGCAATCAGTGATGGAGTTGCGCAAGGAGTAGACCCCTACAAACCCAAGCAAGAGAATCGTCACACCGATCAGCCGCGTGGGCAGCTCGATCAGCTTGGTCAGGGTGTTGGTGGAGAACATCAAGAACACCAAAACTATAACGTTCAGCACCAGCAGCGCCAGATACAGCGCCATGACAAAGGGCAGATCGTTCTGGAACAGTTGCGGGCCGGGGATCACGTTATGAACATAGAACACCGAGAGCATCATCGCGGTCAGCGCCTCACCTGGAATACCAAGTGCCAAGAGCGGGATCATTGCCGCTGCTGGCACCGCATTGTTTGCCGCCTCCGACGCAATGAGACCTTCGGGCGCACCCTTACCAAACAACTCTGGTGTCTTCGAGGTTTTCTGGGCGTATGTGTAGGACATGAACTGCGCCGTGAACTCCCCCACGCCCGGGATCATGCCCATCAACACGCCAAAGCTGGATGAAACAGTCGCCACACGTTTGTAGAGCCACAGTTCCTTGAGACCCGACAGCATTGACCCCTCAATAGAGATCAGCTTGGGGCTTTCGTCAGGTTGGGTGAGCAGCAAGAACGCTTGGCTTAGCGCGAACAGCCCCAGCACCACGACGATGAGATCAACACCAGAGGTTAGCCATGTTTGACCAAAGGTGAATTGGCGCGAATAGGTGATCGGCTCAAGGCCAACAGTCTGAAGGAAAATGCCAAAGGCGGCGAGCATTCCCGCTGCAAAAATCTGACCGCGGTGGGCCAGCACCACAAGAATCATGCCCAAAAGCGCCGCGAGGAAAATCTCACGCGAGCCAAAATGTGGTGCGACCTTGGCCAGCAATGGCGCCAGCAACATCAGGCACAGGATGGAGAACACACCGCCAAAGAACGACGCCGAATAAGCAAGTGCAACGGCACGCCGCGCCTCGCCCTTTTGGGTCATGGGATAGCCGTCATAGGTCGTCAGCGCGTTCACCGCAGTTCCTGGTGTGTTGATCAACACCGCAGGCAATGCGCCGCCATACATGCTTGATCCATAAATCCCCAGCAACATCACCAGCCCCACCAATGGCGGCAGCGCAAATGTTGCAGGCAGCAGGATCGCAATAGCAACAGCAGCCCCCACGCCGGGGATCGCTCCGATAATGACCCCGCCAATAGAACCGATCAGCAGGGCGAGCAGCACCTGCCAATCCATCAGCAGCGTCACAGCAGAGGTGAATACATCCATGGATCAGGGTCTCTCAGAAATATGTAAGCATGAAGGAGCGCAGGGCCGTAGGTAGAAACTCATAGACCGCACCGCCGGGGATCTTGACCTTTAGCAGAGATTTGAACAGGACCACGATCGTGCAGCCCGTCGCAACCATGCCCAACATCACTTTGGGGTCACGGTAGCCTGCGCGCACGGCAAGCAGCACAGCAAAGATCACTGTGGTGCCGAGATATCCCAGTTGTGGAACGACAAAAACATACGCCATAAACCAGCCGGCATATTCAACCGAGCGGACCCAGTCCCAGACCTCGGCCCAACGCCCTGCAATCCGTGGAGAGAGCGCAGATGACAGCAGGTGAAGTGCTGCGAAAAACACCATGAGCAGAATTGAAATTGATGGCCAGAACGCAGGTTGGGTGAACGTCTTGCCGCCTGATTTCCAAGGCGCTTGGGTGCCCAGTTGGCTCAGTAAAAACAGCGATAACACCAGAAAGGCCCAAGCAAAAACAATATCGCCCGGACGCCTGTAGCGTTTGAAGAGCTCTTGCAGCCCTTTGAAACGGGTCATGGCGTGACCTTTTTATAAATGGGTATCAGATAAAAATGCAGCGCCGCTTTTATACAAAGCAGCGCTGCCGTTTGACTTACTCGAGCATGGTGCCGATGGCACCCATTGTCTCGATGTCTTTTGCGATCAGCGCTTTGCTTGCGTCGGCGTCAGACCAGTACACAAGTGCACCCGTCTCGGCAGCCAAAGCTTGAGCGCGCTCGGACATTACTGTTTCGGAGGCGACCGCGATGATCTTTTCGCGCACATCCACTGGGGTGTCTTTGTGCACAAACAGACCGTTCCAAAGCGATACGTTCAACTCAGGAACAAGCTCTGCAACTGTTGGCGTATCAGGTGTGAGGCTGATCCGCTCACCACCGATGGAGGCCAGTACTTTCACATCATCCAAGCAGGGCAGAACCAGTTGCAGCGTGGTGTTCATCACATCCACATCACCAGAAGCCAGCGTGTTGCAATCCAGCGCGTCAAACGCTGCATCAGATGCATAGGCAAAGCCCATCTTCTTGGCCAAAGCTTTGGTCACCTGCGTTGGCACCAGTGGCGCGCCAAAATGGCCCAAAGCAACGTCATTGTCTTTTGCATGCGCAGCGAGACCAGCCATGTCGTCATATGGTGCATCTTTGCCCGCAACAATGACGAAGGGGTATGTGAGGAACGTGCCAAGCGGCTCGAACGGATCAGGGCTCAGCTCTGGAATGCCAATGTTCGGACCAACAACAGGCACAGCGATGATGAACGATCCGATTGTATAACCGTCCGCAGGCGCTACAGCCACTTCAACCGCACCAGGGAATGGACCGCCGCCGCCGCCGGGCTTGTTCACAACTGCCGCTGGTACACCGTATTTGGCCTGGAAATCTTCGGCAATCATGCGCGTCAGCACGTCTTCCAGATCACCCGGAGGCCATGGAACAACAAACGAGACAGGCTTTTCGGGGTATTCCGCAACAGCCGCGATTGGGGCTGCAAACAGCGCCAGTGCTGTGGTGGTGGCCAGAATGGCCTTGGTGAAGTTCTTCATCTTCTTCTCCCTGATGGGGGTCTTTTGACCCCTTATAATATCGCTTCGGTAACGGGTCAATTTTCCAGCTTGACATCGCTGGTACACTATTGTTATCGTCGGTACATATAGCTTGCACTGCGTAATTCTGTCTGTCAACATCCCTGTGAAGCACATCTCCAACACCCCGCATCGGAGCCCATCTCGAAATGTCGAAACCTGTCATGAGCACTGTCGACAAAGCATTGTCTTTGCTAAGGCATTTCTCGATTCAGCGTCCAGAAATGGGGTTGAGCGAGCTTGCCCGTTTGGCAGGATATGACAAAACGACGACTTTGCGGTGCATGACTGCGTTAGAGCGGAATGGCTTTATCGAACAGGATTCGCACTCCAAGCACTACCGCCTTGGCCTCGCCCCGATCAATCTTGCACGCATCCGCGAGCGCAGCTTTCCTCTGTTGGCGATCCTACAGCCGCATGTGGACGCACTGCGCGACAGCACCCAAGAAACGGCGCATGCCACAGTTTTGTCTGCGGGCCGCCTGCTGACTGCGCTGGTGAACGAGCCAGATCGCGCAACCCGCGTGTTTATGGACCCTTCAGCTGACCTGCCCGTGCACGCAACGGCCTCTGGCATGGTGATCGCAGCGCATTTACCCGCCGCTGAGCGCGCCGCCTTGGTCGCAGGCGCTAATTTCGAGCGCTTCACAGACAACACGCCCACCACACCTCAAGCTTTGGAAGCACTCTTTGCCAAGACCCGCGCACGCGGCTTTGGCCGTGCCGAGCAATCTTATGAAGATGATGTGATCGGCACCGCAGTGGCCTTCTTTGGTCCCAATGGAAAGCCCGCGGGCGCAATTGCCGTCGCTGCGGTCGCCTCACGCTTTGATACAGCCCTCGCATCAAAAATTGAACAAGAGCTGGTGACCACTGGTCAAAAGCTCACCCAAGAACTCGGCGGGATTGCCCCCGCCTCCCCTCACACAACGCCGGAGCACACGACATGAAAGACGAAAACTTCCTCAAGGCCAACAACGCCCACCACATGTGGCACGCCATGGCCCACCCCGCCGACATGCACAAAAACCCGCCAAAGATTGTGACCAAAGGCAGCGGTGTGCGCATCACTGACCTCGATGGACACGAGACCATTGACGCTGTGGGCGGGCTTTGGAATGTGAACCTCGGCTTCTCGAATGAGGCTGTAAAGGAAGCGATAAAGGGTCAGCTTGACGATCTGCCCTACTATGCAACCTTCCGCGGCACCTCGAATGATCAGGTGATTGAGTTGAGCTATATGCTCGCCGAATTCTTCGAGCCTGATGGGCTGTCGCGCTCCTTCTTCACATCTGGCGGCTCCGACAGCATCGAAGTTATGCTGCGCCTTGCCCGCCAATATCACAAGATCAGAGGCCAAAGCGGACGGACCAAGTTCCTATCGCTTAAGAAAGGCTATCACGGCACTCACACGGGTGGCGCATCGATCAACGGCAACGCGAACTTTCGCACACAATACGAGCCGCTGCTGGCGGGCTGTCACCACATCCCTGCCCCCTACACCTACCGCAATCCGTTTAATGAAACAGACCCGGAAAAGCTGGCGCAGCTTTGCTTGCAGGCCCTCGAAGACGAGATCAACTTCCAAGGCCCAAGCACCATCGCCGCGTTCATAATGGAGCCTGTCCTTGGCGCGGGTGGTGTGATCCCACCACACCCAAGCTTTATGCCAGCTGTGCGCGAAATTTGTTCGCGTCACGGTATCTTGTTGTTGCTCGACGAAGTGATCACAGCGTTTGGCCGCTTGGGCAGTTGGTCTGGTGCGCGCCATTTCGGCGTAAAGCCCGATATGATCGCAACGGCCAAAGCCATCACCAACGGCTACTTCCCCTTTGGCGCGGTTATAATCTCCGACATGGTCGCCGAAGCCTTTGAGAACGATACGACAGGGGCTGCCAACATCGGCTCAGGCTATACTTACTCTGGCCACCCTGTGGGGGCTGCGGCGGCGGTTGCCTGTCTCAAAGAAACTGTGCGCCTCAATGTCAAAGACAATGCAGCGGCACGCGGCACACAAATGTGGGAAGGCTTCAAAGCCTTGAAAGAAAAACATGATATCATTGGCGACATCCGTGGCGGTGTCGGGCTCATGACCGCGATGGAGCTGATTGGCGACAAGGCCAAAAAGGCACCCCTCGACAAAGCGCGGCTTGAGGCGATTTATGAAGCGACCTATGCCGCTGGTACTATGATCCGTGTGTCAGGGCCCAATGTGATCATTTCCCCCTCGCTTATTATTGAAGAAGCGGATGTGGCCAAAGTGCTGGCTGATCTGGATCACGGTCTGTCTCAAGCTTAAACCAATTCGCGCAGCCCGATCATTGGGGCTGCGCGACTGTCTGCTCTTCACATTGTGCAGTGCGGCTTAACCCGCTGCCAAAAGAACTTTTCCGAACGCCTCGCGCAACTTGTTCTTTTGCACTTTACCCGTTGAGCCGATTGGCAGCTCTTCGACAAAGAGGACGCGGTCTGGCACCTGCCAGCTCTCGACTTTGTCCTTGTAGAAGGCAAGCAGCTCTTCCTCACTCACTTCGCCCGACTTGATCGCAATCAACACAGGACGCTCGTCCCATTTCTCGTGCAGGGCGGAAATCGTAGCCGCATTTGCAATGGCAGGATGTGAGATCGCGATGTTCTCAAGCGTCACAGTTGAAATCCACTCCCCACCCGATTTAATGATATCTTTGGAGCGGTCACGGATGATCATGAAGCCCTCGGCATCAATCGTTGCCACATCGCCTGTGTCGAACCATCCATCATCAGTGAGCGCTGTGGTGTCTTTGCCGAAGTAGGTATCCACAATCCACGGCCCACAAATTTGCAAGTCGCCCTGCGCCTCACCATCATGGGGCAGCACATTGCCCGCCTCATCCATGATGCGTAGATCAACACCGTAAGGTGCGCGTCCCTGCCCCAGACGAATGGCCGCTTGCTCCTCCGCTGACAGTGCCGTGTGGCGTTGGAGCAGTTGGTTCACAGAGCCCAGCGGCGACGTCTCCGTCATGCCCCATGCATGAATCAGGTCCACGCCGTATTCGGCAAATTTCGGGATCATTGAGGGCGGCAAAGCAGATCCACCAACAACAGTGCGCGTCAGACTTGGCACTTTTGATCCTGTCTCTTTGAGCGCGGCCAGTACCCCCATCCAAATTGTGGGCACACCTAGCGCCAGCGTTTTCTCGGAGCTGTCGATGAGGTTTGCAAGGCTGGTGCCGTCCAGATTTGGCCCCGGCAGCACAAGCTTACATCCCGTCATGGCAGCAATATACGGCACACCCCATGCGTTGACATGGAACATCGGCACAACAGGCAGCACCGTATCCATCGCCGAGATATTGAGCGCATCAGGCTGGTTGCCAACGATGGTATGCAAGACGGTCGAGCGGTGCGAGTAGAGCACGCCCTTTGGATCGCCAGTGGTGCCAGAGGTGTAGCACAGGCTCGACGCAGCATTCTCGTCCAAATCGGGAAACGGCTCTGATGCATCACCTGTCTCCAACAGCTCGTCAAAAAAGACCAACCCTGGCACAGCTTCGGCAGCTGCCTCATCACGTGGCCCCATCATCACAATACATTTGGTGTGCTTGAGCGCAGGCGCGAGCTTCCCCGCCGCGGGCACAAAGGTCGCATCAATAAACAACACCTGATCCTCGGCATGGTTCATCACATAGACCATCTGCTCGGGGCCCATACGCGGGTTGATCGTGTGGCAGACAAACCCGCCCCCTGCGACGCCAAAGTAAATCTCAAGATGGCGGCGGTTGTTCCACGCTATCGTGCCGCAGCGCGCGCCCTGCTCCAGCCCCAGCTTTCGCAGCGCGCTCGCCAAACGCCGTGCATTGGCCCCTACCTCGCCCCATGTGGTATTCTCAACTCCACCAGTTGTCTCGACCGAGACAATCTCGCCTGCGCTGTGAAACCGTGCGGCGTGATCAATCAAGCTGCCAATGGTCAGTGGCATCTGCATCATTTGTCCAAGCATGGGTCTGTCTCTGCTATGTGCGGCAACGCCTTTGTCAGGTCAGGCATTGCTCTTGTGTTTGGGCAAAATAGGCCAAAAATAATGCAAGCTGTCCATCTCTATCTCTGCAGGCCACTGACAGATCACGCAGCGTCATTGCCACGCCTTTTTTCAAATTACCCCCGCCATGTCGCATTTGGCAGCTGTGATGTCCGAAGTCACATGGACATGAACACCGCAATCCGAAATGCTAACACTCAGGGGGATGCGAAAAATGCGCTTTTCAGGTCTACGGGTCATCAAAGAAGCTCTGAGCGGGCACAAAGGTTGGAAGCCTGTGTGGCGTGAGCCTGAGCCGCAGGCGCATTATGATATCATCATCATCGGTGGCGGCGGTCACGGCCTTGCGACTGCTTATTATCTCGCCAAAGAATTCAAGCAAAAGCGGATTGCTGTGCTGGAAAAAGGCTGGATCGGCGGTGGCAATGTGGGGCGCAACACGACGATCATTCGCTCCAACTATCTACTCGATGGGAATGAGCCGTTCTATGAGATGTCACTCAAGCTCTGGGAAGGATTAGAGCAGGATTTCAACTTCAATGCCATGATCTCCCAGCGCGGCATTCTCAACCTGATCCACTCTGACGCCCAGCGCGATGCATTTGTCAGACGCGGAAATGCGATGATCCTCAACGGCGCTGATGCCGAGATGCTGAGCACCGCCCAGATTAAAAAGCGCTACCCTTTCCTCAACACAAATGACGCCCGTTTTCCGATTAAGGGCGGCCTCGCCCAACACCGCGGTGGCACTGTGCGCCATGATGCGGTCGCATGGGGCTACGCCCGCGGCGCAGACAGCCGCGGCGTAGACATTATCCAAAACTGCGAAGTCACAGGCTTCAAAATTGAGAATGGCAAAGCTTTGGGAGTTGAAACTACAC
>CAWVZA010000024.1:0-23203 GCA_963934545.1 uncultured Sulfitobacter sp. | reverse complement strand
CTGAGTACCAGCCACTGCGCTTGTTGATGCTACACTCTCTTATTGGCGTACTCTTTACAGCCTTCCATAGGTCAGTAAGCAAGACATGAATTGCATGTTCAAAGCGTAGCTGTTCATTAGCTTTTCGAGAGCGGGACCTGCCCTCTGAAGCTTCAATACGTTTAATCACCTCTTGAGTGATTTCATCTAGCATTAGTGACATATGATATAGTTCTTAATGATCTTAGAGTTAGATGAAGTGAAACTATAACAGCTACCACTCCTCCAGTCCCCCTATACTAGTAACGGTTGGAAACAGAATGCTTATGCAGCCCAGTCTTGCACAGTGTGACAAGCTTTAAGAACCCGTAACAACTGGATGTGAGGATAACCACACCTCGTGCCCATCTCAGTCAAGCTAATCTATCTGTCGTACAATGATGCAGCACAGGTGACGGACTTGGCAGATGGGGTAAAGGCACTAAACCAGCGACTAACAAAGGCACTAATCCTAAAATTATATCATTTATTTTCATTACTTTGTCGACAATAAAGCGATTCTCCTACTCGCCTCCATTTACTTTCAATTACTTAGATGTCCTTTCGATATGCGCGGTTTACAGGTCGTTTACAACTTTGTTCACTTTGCACCCCCTTCTGCCTCTGCCAGTTTGGCCAGCACAGCATAGGTTTCGTCAGGTGACACACGGGCTTAATGCTCTATCACATTTGCCGCTGTCCGAATTGACCAGCCAATGTGGTTCGCAATCTCAGATAGGCTCAGGCCAGCATCCAATAGGCGCGTTGCCGATGTTCCCCTGCAATCGTACAAGCACAGATCACGATTCAATCCTGCTTTTTCTCGCCACTGGCGTAGACCTTCAGAAGCGCGATGCTCCGTTAACTGGCCTCCGCTCGCATTTGTCAGAATAAGCAAATTACCACGAGGGTCGTCTCGATCACCTTTGCGAGTGCAGACGAAACCAGGATATCCCTCATACCAAGTCTTCCATCGACGCCAAGGGGCTGTCAGCAAGAAACTTGTCACGCGAGGAATGCGCTCGCGCAGGGCAGTTTTCTTGTTGAAGCGGGGCTTACCGTTGGCATAACTTGGCGCGCGTTGACGATCCATTCCTCTGACGGTTTCCGCACGCATCAATTCGCATCGGAGACTTGTACAATGCCTTCTGTAAGAGCCCAAGTTTTTGCCTGTAGGGGCAAGTTTTCAAACTTACATCACACGCGTTTCGCAGGTCTCCGCTATAAATTTGGCCGCAAGATCGCCCGCGCATGTTGAAGGTGATGAAATCAATTCGTCAGCACTTTGGAAGAGTGTCGGAAAATGTGGTGCGTCGCCATTATCGATCCAATCATTCGGCAGCGGGCGTATCCATTGCCAAAATCCTGATACTGGCGACCAGACGTAAAATTGCAGAAGCCTATCATTTCGTCCAGCAAGAGAAGCTGCTGAATGGCCCCTGCAAAGCAGGTGCGGCCAGTATATCATGCTGACCGCACACTGCGCTTTTACTCCGCTGCCTCCAGATATTCATCCATCGGCGGACATGTACACGCGAGGTTACGGTCCCCCCAGACGTTGTCTACGCGGTTCACTGGTGGCCAGTATTTATCCACACGAAACGCGCCGGGAGGAAAGCACCCCTGCTCGCGGCTGTACGGACGATCCCAGTCTTTTACGAGGTCCTCCATCGTGTGTGGCGCGTTTTTGAGCGGGTTATTTTCCGCATCAATCTTGCCCGACTCAATATCAGAAATCTCGCCGCGAATGGCGATCATCGCATCACAGAACCGATCCAGCTCGGCCTTCGTCTCAGACTCTGTTGGTTCAATCATCAACGTACCCACCACAGGCCAGCTCATTGTTGGTGCATGAAATCCGCAATCCATCAGACGCTTGGCAATATCATCAACCGTCACGTGCGCACTCTCGGCAAAGGGACGCGTGTCGATGATACATTCATGGGCAATTCGACCTGTCGGTCCCCGATACAAAACCTCGAATGACCCCTCCAAACGCTTGGCGATATAGTTGGCGTTCAAAATCGCCACCCGCGTTGCTTGGGTCAGGCCGTCGCCACCCATCATCAGGCAGTACGCCCACGAGATTGGCAGCAATGACGGTGAGCCAAAGGGCGCAGCAGAGACAGCTCCCTCCCCATTCGTCGGATCACCGGGCAGATGTTCAATCAGATGCGCCTTCACTCCGATTGGCCCCATGCCGGGCCCACCGCCACCATGCGGAATGCAGAATGTCTTGTGCAAGTTCAGGTGGCTCACATCGCCGCCCAGATCACCGGGTCGTGACAGGCCCACCATCGCGTTCATATTCGCCCCGTCGATATAGACCTGCCCCCCATTCACATGGGTAATGTCGCAAACATCGTTCACCGTCTCCTCAAACACACCGTGCGTCGAAGGATAAGTGATCATGCAAGCGGCCAAATTGTCCTTATGCTCGGCCACCTTGACATTGAAATCCTCCAAATCGATATCGCCGTTCGCCGCCGACTGGATCGGCACAACTTTCCACCCCACCATCTGTGCGGACGCAGGGTTGGTGCCATGCGCACTCATCGGGATCAGACAGATGTTGCGATGCCCTTCACCGTTGGCACGGTGATACGCCGCAATGGTCAAAAGCCCCGCATACTCCCCCTGCGCGCCCGAATTGGGCTGCATTGAGATCGCGTCATAGCCCGTCACATCACACAGCTTGGCGGACAAATCATCAATCATCTCGTAATACCCTGCTGCCTGATCTTTCGGGATATAGGGGTGCAACAACGCAAACTCGTCCCAACTCACAGGCATCATTTCCGCAGCCGAATTCAACTTCATCGTACAAGATCCAAGCGGGATCATCGCACGGTCCAGCGCCAGATCACGGTCGGCCAAGCGGCGCATGTAGCGCATCATCTCCGTCTCGGCACGGTTCATGTGGAACACTGGGTGGGTCAAAAAATCAGAGGTGCGGATCAACTTGTCAGGCATGTGGTAATGCGGGGTATAATCCTTGTCCTCCCGCTCAATCCCAAAGGCGCGCCAAACCGCCTCGATGGTGGCAGAGCGTGAGCGTTCATCCAGTGTTATCCCCACTTGGCTGGTGCCAACCTTGCGCAGGTTGATCCCCTCATCCACTGCCGATTTCATCACCGCGTTCTGCAGTGGTCCAACTTCGACGGTAATGGTGTCAAAAAACGCCGCAGGCCGCACGTCAAAGCCCGCCATTTTAAGCCCCTCGGCCAAGCGCGCCGTCTTGCGATGTATCCGCTGCGCAATCGCCTTGAGCCCTTCAGGCCCGTGGAAAACCGCATAAAATCCCGCCATCACAGCCAACAAGGCCTGCGCTGTGCACACGTTCGAGTTCGCCTTCTCACGGCGAATATGCTGCTCGCGTGTTTGCAGCGAGAGGCGGTACGCACGGTTGCCCTGACTATCAATCGACACACCCACAATGCGGCCCGGCATAGAGCGGGCATAGCCTGTCTTCGTCGCCATATAGGCCGCATGCGGGCCACCGTAACCAACAGGTACGCCAAACCGCTGGGTTGAGCCGACAGCAATATCCGCCCCCATCGCACCAGGTTCCTTGAGCAACGTCAGCGACAATGGATCAGCCGCAATAACGCCTACTGCCTTCTGCTCATGCAGGGCCGCAATCTCTGCTGTGAAATCCCGCAGATGCCCGAACGTGCCCGGAAACTGGAAAATAGCCCCGAACACAGAAGACGCGTCCAGATCATCAGGATTGCCCACAATCACTTCAATTCCCAAAGGTGCCGCCCGCGTTTTCATGACATTGATGTTCTGCAAATGGCAATTCTCGTCGATGAAAAAGCCCATCACTTTGGTCTTCGCCACACGTTTTGCCATGGTCATCGCCTCGGCACAGGCTGTCGCCTCATCCAGCAGAGACGCATTCGCAATATCTAAACCTGTCAGGTCCGTGATCATCGTCTGAAAGTTGAGCAAAGCTTCAAGCCGCCCTTGCGAAATCTCAGGCTGATAGGGCGTGTAAGCCGTGTACCACGCAGGATTTTCAAAGATATTCCGCTGGATCGCTGGTGGCGTGACCGTCCCGTGATACCCCTGCCCGATGAGCGAAGTCAGCACCTTATTCTTACCCGCCACCTCTTTCATATGCCGCAGCAATTCCTGCTCCGACAGCGGCTTGCCAAAATCGAGCGGCTCCGCCTGACGGATTTTCGCAGGCAGTGTATCGTCGATGAGCGCATCAAGATCCTTTGCCCCCACAACGTCCAACATATCCGCCATCTCGGACACGGACGGCCCGATGTGGCGGCGGTTGGCGAAATCATAAGGCAGGTAATCTGTGGGCGTAAAAGTCATGATGCTCTCCGAAAATCAGGCGATAAGGGCTTTGTAGGCGGCTTCGTCCATATAGGCGTCCATCTGCGCAGGGTCGGACGGCTTGATCTTCATGAACCAGCCCTCACCCATGGCATCGTCATTGGCCAGCGAGGGTGCGTCACCAAGGGCCTCGTTAATCTCGACAATCTCACCATCAATCGGCGCAAGGATATCAGAGGCGGCTTTCACACTCTCGATCACCACAACTTCGTCATCCTTGGCTACCACAGTGCCCACATCGGGCAGCTCCACAAAAACAATATCGCCCAACTGGGCGCTCGCGTGGGCGGTAATTCCCACCACGACCAGATCACCCTCAACGCGCAGCCATTCATGCTCTTCAGTAAATTTCATCTCATCGTCTCCGTTTGATTAACGTTTAAAATTAGCAGGTACAAAAGGCAGCGCCGTTACAGTCAGCGGCAACCGCTTGCCCCGCAACACGCCGAACACAATCGTTCCGTTTGTCGCAAATTCCGCAGCGACCATCCCCATGGCAACAGGGCCGCCAACTGTGGGTCCAAAGCTGCCCGAGGCAATTGTGCCAATCGGCACATCACTCTCGGCATCGCCATACAAAACAACACCCTCACGCATCGGCGCAGGCCCGTCAGGCAAAAGTCCCACACGCTTGCGCGCTGCACCATTAGACAGCTCTCCCAGAATAACATCGGCCCCTAGAAAACCGCCCGCACGCGCACCGCCAGTGCGGCGCACCTTCTGGATCGCCCAATTCAGCGCCGCCTCAGTCGGGGTCGTTTCCGCATCAATATCATTGCCATAAAGGCACAAGCCCGCCTCAAGTCGGAGACTGTTGCGTGCTGCCAGGCCGATCGCTTCCACATCATCGTGAGCCAACAACGCACGCGTCAACGCCTCAGCCTCCGCCTCAGGCACAGAAATCTCAAATCCATCCTCACCCGTGTAGCCAGACCGCGACACCCAACACTCCGCCCCGTTCAGCGTCAGCGTTGCCACATCCATGAACCGCATCTGCGCTGCCGCTGGATCAAACGTTGTCAGAACCGCCGCCGCCTCAGGCCCCTGCAACGCAAGCAGCGCACGGTCAGTCACTTCCGTCACACTCACGCCGTCCAAATGCGCGGTCATATGAGCAATATCAGCAACCTTACATGCCGCATTCACCACCACAAAGGTATGATCACCACGGTTGGCCAGCATCAGATCATCCATGATCCCACCCGCCTCATTGGTGAAAAACCCGTATCGCTGGCGCCCCTCGGCTAGGCCTAGAATATCCACGGGTACCAACGTCTCCACCGCCAAAGCAGTCGCAGCAAAATCAGCACCTTTGAGAATGACTTGTCCCATATGGCTGACATCAAACAGGCCCGCCTTCTCGCGTGTGTGTGTGTGCTCTTTCATCACCCCAAGCGGATATTGCAGCGGCATGGCATATCCCGCATAGGGCACCATTTTGGCCCCGAGCTCCGCGTGTAAATCAAAAAGTGGCGTGTGCAGCAGATCAGACATCAACAGCTCCTCAAAAGGCGCGCAGATTTATTAAAATCATGCGGCACCACGTGAACACACAGGCTGTTGCCTGCGCGCGTGATGCCCCCTCTGTCCTTGCACCTGAGATTGCTATCCCTTCGGTGTGCGCCTTTTCGCGCCGCTCTCCAGAGTCTTCTTGCCCCCGTCGGTCCGTTTGCCTGAGAGTTTCCGAGGCGGTTGCTCCTTCGGCACCAGTTTGACTGGTTCTCCCGACGTGGGTATTGCGCAGACCATACTCAGAATCGCATAAGCCGCAAGCCGTTTAGGTGCTGAGTAAGAGGGGCGCAAAGTTACTGCCATATCTCCAGATATGTGGAGAACTCCAAAAGCCCTGAAATATCAGATGCTAATGTACGCGTCCTAAAGCGGAATAAAGCCACTTACGCACAGGATCAGTACTGCGTGCGGAGATACTCCATCACCGAGCTGCGCAAAGACATCTCACCGCGATCACGCGCATCATTGATTACGGCACGTACTTCACCCAGATCACAGCGCCGTAACAAGCTCTTTACGGGACCGATAGACGCAGGCCGCATCGACAAGCTCCGCAACCCGATCGCAGCAAAACACAACGCCTCCACAGGCCGCCCCGCATCCTCACCACAAAACGAAAGCGGCGTATTGGACGCCGCACAGCGTCCCACGATCCCCTCAAGGAATGTCAGGAAACTCACGTTCAGCGTATCATAGCGTTTGCGCACACGCTCATTCTCACGGTCTGCTGCGAAAAAGAACTGCTTCAAGTCATTGCCACCAATAGACAAAAATTCAACTTCTTCAAAGAACTTGTCCGGTGCAAAAGCCAGACTTGGCGTCTCTAGCATCGCCCCCACCTCAATGGAGGACGGCACGACATGGCCAAGCTTCTTCTCGCGCACGAGCGTCTTGTCCACTTCGGCCCGCGCCGCACGGTACTCCTCGAACTGTGCCACAAACGGGAACATCACCGTGAGCGGCCCCCCATTCGCTGCCCGAAACAGCGCCTGCAACTGCATCCGCATAATGCCTGGCTTATCCAGCCCCACACGAATCGCGCGCCACCCCAAGGCAGGGTTCGGCTCGTCGTTGGGCTTCATATAGGGCAGCACCTTGTCCGATCCGATGTCGAGTGTCCGGAAAACCACCCGTTTCCCCTGCGCTGCGTCCAAAACCCGCTTGTACAAATCGCTCAATTCCGAACGCTTTGGCATCTGATTTCGGACTAAAAATTGTAATTCTGTGCGAAACAGCCCAACACCCTCAGCGCCAGAGCTTTGCAACGATGGCAAGTCTGCCATCAGACCTGCATTCATCTGCATCCCGATGATATTGCCACATTTCGTCTCCGCTGGCTTGTCGCGGATAGAAGTGTAACGCTCCTGTGCGGCCGCCTGCATCGCAATCTTGTCGCGGAAGGCCGTCGCCACAGTGTCTTCAGGTCGCAGATGCACGATCCCCTGCTCCCCGTCGACCATCACATGATCCCCGTTTAGCGCCTCGTTCGTAATCCGCCCCGCATGCACAATCAGCGGTATGGCCAGCGCCCGTGCCACAATCGCCGCATGAGAGCCAACAGAACCTTGTTCCAATACGATTCCGCGCAGGCTCCGCCCGTATTCCAGCAACTCCGCAGGCCCGATATTGCGCGCAACAAGGATAGGATCGCTGGGCATCTCGGCACCCGTATTGGATCCTTGCCCCGTCAGAATCCGCAGCAAACGGTTCGACAGATCATCCAGATCGCTCAAGCGCTCGCGCATGTAGCTGTCCGAGGATTGCCCGATGCGTGAGCGTGCCAGTGATTGTTCCTTCTCCACCGCCGCTTCTGCAGACAGACCCTGAACAATATCAGCCTGCATCCGCTGCATCCAGCTTTTGGAATTGGCGAACATCCGGTAGGTCTGGATGACTTCTTGTTGATCTTTATCGCCCAGCGACATGCTCAACATCTGATCCACACTCAGCCGCAGGGTATCAACTGCCTCCGACAACCGCTCTGCCTCTTTTTCCGGATCATCTGCGATTAGATTGGACACCACAACACGCGGCTCATGAAGCCAAATATGGCCCTCGGCCACACCTTCCTGCCCAACTGTTCCGCGCAACAAGACAGGCTGACTATGGCGTGCAGACATCGCTGCACCTTCGCCCACAAACGCACCTAACTCTGTCATTTCGGCCAGCACCATCGCCACCACTTCGAGTGCGTAAACCTCATCTGGATTAAACTCACGCGCCGTTCTGGACTGTACGACTAGTACGCCCAAAGTGTCGCCCAAGCGCTGGATCGGCACACCAAGAAAGCTTGAGAATATCTCCTCGCCCGTCTCTGGCATGAAGCGAAACCCTTTGGCCTGAGGTGCATCGGGCGTGTTGATCACCCGACGTCTTTTAGCCACGCGCCCCACCAGACCCTCGCCCATTTTCATGCGCGTCTGGTGTACGGCGTCTTTGTTCAAACCCTCGGTCGCACAAAGCTCAAGCGTGTCCTCATCGCGGAAAAGATAGATCGAGCACACTTCGCAACCCATCGAAGTTGCTATCAAATTGGTAATCTTATCAAGTCGGGCCTGACCTTCGTCATCCCCCGCCATGGCATCCCGAAGGCGCCCCAGTAACTTGCGACTGTCACTCTCGGACCGTTCTGCCATGCTGCTCCCCAGTCATTGCCTTGGAGCGATTATAACCTCAACGATCATGAATGGGGAGAGCGAAAGCCACAATCACGAAGAATGCCTCAACGCCACACAACACCTCATTCATCACTTTAATATAAAGCTACAATACTTTGATATATATAAAGATATCCGTATTGGCAGAGCGCCAATTTTATTCCGCCTTGTCCAACTCAAAAGCATCATGCAGCGCCTGCACGGCGAGTTCCATGTATTTGCGATCAATCAGAACACTGATCTTGATCTCGGATGTTGTGATGATTTTGATGTTCACGCCTTCATCTGACAGCACCTTAAACATCTTCGCAGCAACACCCGTGTGGCTCCGCATTCCAATACCTACGACGGAGACCTTGGCAACGCCCTCGTCAGCGATCAACTCGTCATAGTTGATCACACCATCAGCCGCCGCCTTTTGCATCGCGGCGTCCGCACGCTTGACCTGATCAACGGGGCACGACCACGTCATGTCAGTGCGTCCCTCTTCGGCAATGTTCTGCACGATCATGTCAACGTTCACGCCGCCGTCGCTTAGCGCGCCAAAAATGCTCGCCGCGATGCCAGGACGGTCAGCAACTGACACCAATGTCATCTTCGCCTCGTCGCGACTGAATGCGACGCCCGCTACTACATTGCTTTCCATGATTTCCTCCTCTTCACAGACGAGCGTACCAGCATCGTCTGATTGTTCCTCGAAACTGCTCAACACCCGCAGCTTGACCTTATAGCGCATCGCCAATTCGACTGACCGCGTCTGCAGTACTTTCGCACCAAGTGACGCCAGCTCCAGCATCTCCTCAAACGAGATTTTATCGAGCTTGCGCGCCTTGGCCTCAACCCGTGGATCGGTGGTATAAACCCCGTCTACGTCCGTATAGATATCGCAGCGCTCGGCCTTGAACGCCGCTGCGAATGCCACCGCGGTTGTATCAGAACCGCCACGCCCCAGCGTGGTAATGCGTCCCTCAGGGCTCACCCCTTGGAATCCCGCAACCACCGCCACGCGCATGCCATCCGCAAATTTCGCCATGATATTCTCTGGCGGAATATCTTCGATCCGCGCACTCGCATGGGTCGAGGTCGTTTGCACTGGCACCTGCCACCCCTGCCAGCTGCGTGCAGACACATCCATTTCCTGCAACGTGAGCGCCATTAGCCCCGCCGTCACGTTCTCGCCCGAAGACACGACTGCATCGTATTCGCGTGCGTCGTACATGGTCGACGTCTCATTGACCCAGCCAACCAACTCATTTGTTTTGCCTGACATTGCAGAGACAATGACGATCACATCATAGCCTTTGGCTACTTCTACGCCCACACGTTTCGCTGCGCGGCGGATACCGTCCAGTGTGGCAACCGAAGTGCCACCGAATTTCATCACCAATACTGGCATCTGACCCTCGTCATATTGTTCGGCCTGCGTTTACGTGAGCAACGGCACCTACGCAACAACGATCAGCAGTGGATCAGAATGGCATAGCACTCCCGTCATAAGCCTCAAAACAGCCCGTAGTCTCAAGGCGCAGAGCTGCGAAGCGTTCAGCCAGCCCAACCACCGATTGTTCCACAGTGATAGCTGCCGCCTCTCCGCCCATATCCGTCTGAACCCAACCTGGATGATAGATCCCTACGGCAATGCCCTCACCCTTCAGATCCAACGCCAGATTGCGACCCAAATTGAGCACTGCAGCTTTTGAGGAGCGATAGATATAGCTGGATCCGCCCGCCCGCTCGCTCGATCCCATCTGGGACGAGATAATCGCAATGCATGGATTGCTGGCTCGGCGCAAATGCGGCAGCAGCGCCTGAATGCTCAAAAATACCCCCGTCACATTCGTAGCAAAGCTTTGCACCCACAAATCAGCACCATAGCCACTGTCGAGGTCGTCGCTCTTATCGAGATAAACGCCCGCATTGCACACCAACAATTCTACAGGCTTATCGCCCAGCGCCGCCGCCATCTCGGTGTGGCTGCTAGGCAATGTCACATCGAGCGTGATATCCCACATCGGCGAACGACTTGTCCCTGCCACATCTACGCCCTGCGCACGGTAGTACTCGGCAATTCCGGCTCCAATGCCTCGGCTCGCGCCCGTAATAACAACTGTCATCTACGTCTTCCTTTGGATTATTGTAGCTTTTGCTTTGGCTTAAAGGGCAATGGCACCACTGGCACCCCCTCTTCAATGAGCGCTTTGGCCTCTGTCAAACTGGCCTCACCATAAATCGACGTCTCTGGCGATGTCCCCTCATGCATTTCACGCGCTGTCTCAGCGAACTTGCCACCGACATAGGTCGCATTTTCCTCAACCTGCTTGCGCATCTGCGCAATGGCTACATCCTTGTCCCCTTCGCGCTCGGGCTTGGCCACCACAACCGCCTTGGCCACCACCTGCGGCGTCATCAGTGCCTTGAACACATCCGCGCTGCCGCATTCCACGCACGTCACATGCCCCGCCTTGGTCAAAGCATCATACGCCTGCGCCGACTGGAACCAGCTTTCAAACGCATGCCCCTCCCGACATCTTAGCGCGTAACGGATCATCGGTTCACTTTCCTGATTGTGGATACGGTCGTCTCACGATGTGTCACGCAGCCATGATACGTCAAGACGCCTCGGCGGATTCTGGCACAGACGTCACTCGAGATTTAGAGGGCGATTTGGGTGGTGAAAAGCCAAGGATAAGCTTGGACAGCGCCCGCTCATTCACCATTTTCGCCGCTTTCTTACGCAACACCCACTTGCGCCGCCGATCTTTGCGTTCTGGAAATTTCTTCTTTAGTGACTTAACCTTAACGGGATAGATCATCGCCAGACAGGGAACATCGGCTTCCCCTTCGCGCAGCCGCGCATAGGAATAGACGCCTAGGCAATCGTCACTCGCCTTGCCCAGCACACCCGCTTCTTCCCATGCCTCCGTCGCTGCGCATTCCGAAGGCGTCTTACCATCCATGGGCCACCCCTTGGGTACGATCCAGCGTTTGCGTCTGCGCGATGTGATCAGCAATATCTGTACTTTGCCGCGCCGCTCACGCCAACATAGCGCCGCAAACTGTGTCCGCGCGCTGCCCTTCGCTCCGCCATGTAACGAGATCGGCAATTGCTTTGCCATATCGCGAAACCCATCCCTAAAATACTGCTCGAGCTCCTGTCATACAGGGCTTTCCCCCTAAGTACCAGATGCGACCCGATGATGTGCCAGCACCCCTTGCAGCAGCCCCCCGCTTAACAGATAGTCCCTCGCATATGCGCACCCTCATTGCTCTCTTTCTCACGATCCTTGCCCTGCCCGTGCAGGCACAAAACGTGACTGTTTTCGCCGCCGCTTCCCTACGCGACGCCCTTACCGAAATCGCAGAGAGCTACCCCGCAGACGTCACTCTTTCGTTTGCTGGCTCTGGCACCCTCGCCCGCCAAATCGTCGCAGGTGCCCCCGCCGATGTGGTCATCCTCGCCCACCGCGATTGGGCCGAATGGATGGCTGAGCAAAAGCTGATCCTTGAGAACACACGCAAAGAGGTCGCAGGCGGCCAGCTTGTCCTCATCGGCAGCCCCGATGCTGCCCTCATCCCAGAGCCAAGCACACAGACGCTCAGAAAGTCGCTAAGCAGCAACCGTCTCGCCATGGGCCAGCGCGACGGCGTCCCCGCAGGTAGCTATGCGCGGCAATGGCTCGAACACATCGGCGCGTGGGACGCTCTGCTCCCCTCTATTGCCGAGACGGACAACGTACGCGCAGCCCTCGCCCTTGTGGCCCAAGGGGCCGCCCCCCTTGGCATCGTCTACGCCTCTGACGCACACGCTGAGCCCCGCGTAAAAATCCTCTACGCCATCCCACCAGAGGCGCACGCCCCGATCCGCTACCCCGCCGCCGCAGTGACAGAGGCAGGCCGCCCCTTCCTCATCCACCTGACCACACCTGAAGCCACCGCAACCTTCACCAAATACGGGCTCACCCCATGACGCTCGACGCCGTCGCATGGGACGCCCTCCGCCTTTCGCTCTGGGTCGCCGTCTGGGCCACCTTGATCGCCGTCCCACTGGCCCTCTGGGTCGCATGGCTGCTTGCGCGGAAGGAGTTCTGGGGCAAATCCCTGCTCAACGCCCTCGTGCATCTCCCCCTCGTCCTGCCCCCAGTGGTCACAGGCTACGTCCTTCTCGTCCTTTTCTCCCCCAATGCCCCCGCAGGTGCTGCATTCGCCACCATCGGCCTCACGCTGGCGTTCAAATGGACAGGTGCGGTCCTTGCGGCCATCGTTATGGGCTTTCCCCTCATGGTCCGCGCCATGCGCCTCGCATTCGAGGCAGTGGACCCCAAAATCGAAGACGCTGCCGCCACTCTTGGCGCATCACGCGCCCAAGTGTTCACCCGAGTCACTCTACCTCTCATCGCCCCTGGCATCCTCGCTGGCTCCGTTATGGGCTTTGCCAAGGCCATGGGTGAATTCGGTGCCACCATCACCTTTGTCGCCAACATTCCAGGCCAGACCCAGACCCTGCCCATCGCAATCTGGACCGCCCTGCAAATTCCGGGCGGTGAGGGAAAAGCCGCCGCAATGGCGCTGCTGTCCTGCGCCGTGGCTTTGGGCGCGGTCTTCCTGTCCGAATGGCTGGCGCGGCGCGTTGCACTCCGCATCGCAGGTTCGGCATGAAACTACACCTTAAACACCGCTTCCCCGACTTCACCCTCGATCTCGATCTCGAGGCAGGCGGCGGTATCACTGCGCTGTTCGGCCGCTCAGGTGCTGGCAAAAGCACGATCATCAGCGCCGTCGCAGGCCTACTGCGCCCCGACGAGGGCCAGCTCGAAGTCGGCGGCGAGACCCTCATGGACACCACCCGCAACCTCCACACCGCCCCGCACAAACGCCGTTTCGGCACAGTGTTCCAAGATGCGCGGCTCTTTCCCCACCTCACCGTGGCCCAGAATCTCGATTTCGGCACGCGATATGCCCCCAAAGGCAGCAATATGCCCCGCAATGACGTCATTGACCTGCTCGGCCTGAACGCCCTCCTCACCCGCGCCCCCAACACCCTGTCGGGTGGCGAGAAACAGCGCGTCGCTCTCGGCCGCGCCCTCCTCTCCGCCCCGCGCATGCTGCTGATGGACGAACCACTGGCCAGCTTGGACGCCACCCGCAAAAACGAAATCCTCCCCTACCTTGAGCACCTGCGCGACGGCCCCCTCAAACTCCCGATCCTCTATGTCAGCCATGCCGTGGACGAGATCACCCGCCTCGCCGACACACTCGTCCTACTCAAAGATGGAAAAATCGCCGCCCAAGGCCCCTTGCGCCATGTCATGTCCGACCCCGCCGCTGTACCGCTGATCGGCGTGCGCGAGGCAGGCTCCGTGATTGAAGCAACGGTGCAAAGCCACGACACAGACGGCCTTACCACCCTGAAATTACGCGCAGGCGTGCTGGTCCTGCCCACCGTCACAGCCCCTATTGGGACAAAACTCCGCCTGAGGATTAAAGCACAAGATGTCATGATCGCCCGCACACGGCCCACAGACATCAGCGCGCTCAACATCCTCGCCGCCAGCATTACAGGAATTCATGAGGGCAAAGGCCCCGGTGTTGCAGTCAACCTAGACATCGGCGGTGAGGTTGTCCTCGCCCGCATCACCCGCCGCGCCATCACTGCACTGGACCTGCGCCTCGGCACATCGTGCTTTGCCGTGCTCAAGTCTACAACAATCGCACCGACCAGCGTCGGACGCTAACGCCCGCTTAAATCAATTGTGGTAATAGCTCAGCGCGTGTCTTTGGTCTTCTTGCGCTTCAAGTTACAGACCTTAGTCTTTGATCCTTCACTGTTCTTCCGCCACACACAGCCCACATTCTTGGGCTGCGTCTCGTGGATAATGAACTTGCCACGTTTTTTTTGCGAAGGTCTGGTTGGACACATCGTGCCCGCCAATCCGCACATTGTTCCCGAATTTCACTTCAGCAGCGGTAGGCAGCGCAAAACTGGACATCAACGCAACAACAGCGGCAAAGCGGATCATCGAAAAACTCCTACAGCTTCCAACAGTCTGGCCCAAGTCATCCAAACTGGCAAGTAGGCGTGCTTAAACCTTGGTCAAAAGCTGCATTTTTCTCGCCAACCGCGCATTCAATTCCTCAGGTGCCACATCCCCATCAATCGCCAGCTTGCGCAGACCAAAATGCACATGCGCCATGTCGTGATAATAGCTTGTGTAGGCATAGTTTGTTGCAGCACCCGCAACGGCCCCCAAGACAGGCACTGCTTGCGCCGCCAGCTTTTGCCCCAACACCACCGCCAGCCGTGGCGCCACTTTATGGATGATCGCCTGAACAGCCTTGCCCGATAGCGCCAACCGCGCTGTCAGGAACGCCAGATCAGACCCGTCATCATCCGCCAACGGCCCCGCCGCCGAGAAAACTTGCACACAATCAAACCGCACAGATTCCAATTCAGGATCAAACCCGTACTCAACCGCCACCCCTTCAATCACGCGAAGCAACAGCGTGGTGGTCACAGGCAGCTCCGCCAGCGCCGTAGGCAATCCCCCTGCACCACCCGCAGCTCCAAGGCCCATGGAAACGGCCGAGTTCAACCACGCCGCCTGATCAGGCACTTTGCCACGGCTCTTATGCGCCGCCGACATCGCGTGATCGAGCGCGCGAACAGTCGCCCCTTCCAACTGCTTGCGCACAGATGCGGGCAACCGGTCCAGCAGGTTCTCCGCCTGACCGCCAATCACATTGAGGACATTAATCCCCACCCCACCCGCAGCATTATACCGGCGCGCAATGCGCTCCAGTTCAGCGTCCACATCAATCACGGCGGGCAAATTGCTCTCTGTCATCACATTCTCCTCTGGCCTTTATGTGGGCGGACAAGCTGCGTTTTCAACGCGTGCGCATGACCTCACCTGCCACGCCGTCCCAAGCACCGCCCCGCAATGCACGCCCCAACACCCGCTCTGGGTTCGTCGGGGGCGGCATGACTACATCGTGCAGTACCAAAAATCCGTAGCGCCCATAATAGGGCGCGTCCCCCACCAGCATCACACGTTCCCAGCCCTGCGGACCCGCAAGCTCCATCGACGTCTGAATGAGCAATCCACCCAGTCCTTCGCCTTGTCTGGTAGGATGCGCCGCAACAGGCCCCAACAGCAAAACATCAAGCCCTGCTACCGTCACGGGCCAAAAACGGATAGCACCAGCCAAGATTCCCAGCTCATCGCGCGCCACAAGGCTTAGACCTGCAACGGGCGGAACCCCCTCGCGCAAGCGGTACGACGAAAGCGCAGTGCGCCCGGGCGCAAAACAAGTGTCATATAGCGCCTCAACCTCCCAACGGTCATCAGCTGTCTCAGCGGCAAGCTCGTACACGGGCAGCAGTCCTTTAGGGAATTTCTATCTGGTCAGCGGCCTATCACGGCGCTAGCTCTATGTTCAATCACAACGAAAGAGACAGCGCATATGTTCTACCGCCCAAAAGACGGCCACGACCTGCCCCACAACCCGTTCAACGCCATCGTCACACCCCGCCCTATCGGCTGGATCTCTACCCGCGACGCACAGGGCCGTGACAACATTGCGCCTTACTCCTTCTTCAACGGTGTCGCTTACGTGCCACCCCAAGTCATGTTCGCCTCCACAGGCATCAAAGACGACGTTGACGGCACAAAAGATTCGATGGCCAACATCAAAGAGACAGGCGTCTTTTGCGTGAACATCGTGCAACTCAGCGCCGCTGACGCGATGAACAAATCCTCTGCAACGCTGCCACACGGTACCGACGAGTTCACGCAAGCTGGCATCGCCAAAGCAGAATGCACAGAGATCGACTGCCCCCGTGTAGCGGACGCCCCCGCATCGCTTGAGTGCCGCATGACCCAGATCATCCAGATCGAAGGCCAGAGCAATTTCGTCTGCTTTGGTGAAGTCATCGGCATCCATCTGCGTGATGACTGCATCGTGGACGGTCGCTTTGACGTGACCCAATACACCCCGCTCAGCCGCATGGGATACCGTGACTACACCGCCGTGCGCGATGTCTTCGAGATCATTCGCCCCGATGATTGATGCACCCACAAGAAAGGACAGCACATGAGTGGTCCCAACAATCTGGCCGCCTTCCTAGCGCAAGCGTGGCAGCACCTGTCGCGGGGCGTGGCAGACCGCCGCTCACCCGCACGCTACCCCACTTTTGCCACCGTAGGGCCAGACGGCACACCCCAAGCGCGCACAGTCGCCCTGCGCGGTGCATCACCCAGCGCGGGCACGTTGGAGGTCCATACGGACATTGTCACGGAAAAAGTCATCGCCCTGCGCCACAATCCAGTCGCCGCACTACACGTCTGGATACCCCGCTCGGACCTGCAAATCCGGGTTACAGCACAGGTCGAAATTCTGACGGGCGAAGCGGTCACCGCACAATGGAACCAAATCCCCACAGGCTCCCGCGTCTCCTATGGCACCCTCCCCGATCCGGGCACGCCAATTCCGCACGTCTATGACTATGACAAGCCCGCCGAGCGCTCCCGCTTCGCCGTCCTTGCTTGCACCGTCACAGCACTCGACCTTGTGCATTTAGGCGAACGACACCGCCGCGCCGCGTACAACAGATCAGACGGATTTACAGGCCAATGGCTGGCCCCCTGATAGCAGAATTTTGCTATCAAGCTGCGTACTACAAATCTATTAACTATATCTAATTATTCGCCTAACGGCGCAATCGTTCATCTGCGGCTTGGCCTCGCTCTGGCCTCGCACGCAAATCGCTTACATAGCTCTTTTCCTCTAGAAACAAGGGCTGCTCATACCCTCTATAGTGGTACGGAAAACCCTAACTTGACCGAAAACTCCCCTCTGCCCATCCTCGACCTACAGTGATTTTATTTCAAATCGCTGGACGAAGACCGATTTTTCGAACCTATTTTTAAAAGGAATATGACCATGACAATTAAGATGACCGATCGCTATTTCAAATACGGTGGCCACAAATATTTCCATGTCTCTGCCGACGAAGTGAACCTTGGCACATATGGCAAGAAAAAGGTGCCATTCGGAAAAGTAGGCTACCTCGACGTGTCGGGGCGCATCCGCCCTGACCACCTCGCAGACGAGCCGCTCAACATCAATACGGTCGAGATTGACTGGGACCACCTGACCAGCACTGACATAGGTGCGACTGGCGGACTGACCTACCAAGGCGTTGGTGTAAACGTCAGCCACACGTTCAACCTCCAGCGCGCCCGCTCGGCACAGCTCAAACTGGTCAGCATCTCGATTTCCGAAAACCCACTGGAACGCGTCGTGAAGCACGAAGCAAACTATGTCCGCCGCCAGATGGATGATGAGGGCAATGATGCCCGCGTTGTGTCCAAAATTTGGGTCGCCATGGAAGCTCAACTGGCCGACGATCTGTCAGTCGGAACAATGACTGGCGCTAACGTCAGCTATGCGGGTGCATCGCTTCGGCTCAATATTGGCACCAATATCCGCAACCGCTCTGTCGTCAGATTGGCACCTGGATCAACCTTTGCCTACAGGCTGAGCCGCATTCGCCGGTGGAACAATAGCCGGACAGAGGTTGAGGACTTGGCGCTGGATTACGCCGACTAATTCCCGCCTGAGAATGGTTCCGGTGCGGCGCAATCTCCCCGCTGCACCGAAACCAACTCAAACAATCCGCCCCTGATCCTATCAGGCCAACGGGCGGTCCAGCAAATACCCCCAAGACAACCGAAAAGACTGAAACAGGCAGACAACTGTAAACGCAAGCTGCGTAAAAAATACGATGAGAACAGCCACCTTAAAAAGGACGATGCCTTCGGCACCACTGCCGTTCTTTGCAAGGGCGACCGAGATCGCCAACAGAGTAAACGCTACACCCCATCCGATAATGGCACGCCAGAAAAACGCAATCTGGCGCATATAATGCACCGTGCTCTGAGGCTCCGTCTGGCGCCAGCGATAGCCAGAAAAACACCGATAAACATCGACACCACGGTCACTGTCCCAGCTGCACACAAAGCAAAGACAAGCGCAGGATAGGCAGAAGGCGCAGCCGCAACGGGGATCGGCGACGGCGCAATCTCTTCCTCCTGCTCGACCTCCCACAGCAGGACGCCATCGTGCTCCTTTTCAGCATCCTGACCGTATGCACCATCCAGAGGAATCAAACGGATTGGCTTTTTCCACGGCCGCTCAATAGCCGGCATGACAACGTACATCTCGCAGACCTCATGATCGCATAAGACCAGATGGCGCGCCACACCCTCGGCATCAGGCGACAGCAGAAAGATATCGCCCATGCCGTTCTCCGCCACCCAAAATGCACCCTCGGCAAGGCGGATATTCTCGGCATAATCCTCTCAACCCGTTTGGGTGAGGTTTTCCCCACGGTCCCCCTCGAAGATCGTTGATCCCTGCGCCGTCTCGGAAATGCCAAAGTAATCGGGCCCCGCCTCAGGCATATCAAGCTCATAAATGCCGTGCTCGATTAAGCTTTCGCGTACATCATCAGGCAACACGGAGCCGACAATCTGCTCGGCCTGCTCAATAATCAATCGGCGTTCTTGGGGTGTCGTCATGGGGTCGCATCCTTCGGTTTCAACCGAAGTGTGCCAAACCCGTTAGCCGAAAATGAGGCAACCCTGCATAGAAATCGCGACAGCGCAGCATCCCTCCGCGCCGCGAGGCTCAGTGTCCGCTCAGAACGCCTGTGCGCACTTTGTAATCCACCGCGATCTGGTAGTCAGGGTCATCATCACTATCGATCATTAAGTGCCCTGCTTTCGTGAGCAGCGCATGGCAATCGCGGGTCAGATGGCGCAGCTCGATCCGCTTGCCCGCATCCTCGTATTTCCCCGCAATCGCTTCAATCGCCTGCAAGGCGGACTGATCCACCACACGGCTGTCCTGAAAATCCACCACCACAACCGCAGGGTCGCCATGCACATCAAACAGCTCGAAAAATCCGGTGGCCGAGCCAAAGAACAATGGCCCCTGCACCTGATACACCTTGGCACCCTCAGGCGTTGTGTACGTCTTGGCGTGAATGCGCGTCGAGTTGTTCCACGCATAGGCCAGCGCACTCACAATCACACCCACCACAACCGCAACGGCCAAATCCTCAAGCACCGTCACAACTGTCACCAGCAGGATCACAAACACATCCATCTTCGGCACTTTGCGCAGGATCGTAAGACTGTTCCACGCGAACGTCCCGATCACCACCATGAACATCACACCGACCAATGCCGCCAAGGGGATCAACTCGATCAACGGCGCTGCCACCACAATAAACAGCAGCAAACAAATCGCCGCAGTGATCCCCGCCACCCGCGTACGGCCGCCTGATTTCACGTTGATCATCGACTGACCGATCATCGCACAGCCACCCATACCGCCAAAGAAACCAGTCACTGTATTCGCTACACCTTGGGCAACACATTCCTGCGATGCACCGCCGCGCGTGTTGGTCATGTCCCCCACAAGGTTCAGCGTCAGCAAGCTCTCGATCAAACCAATCGCCGCCAAAATCACCGCATAGGGCGCTATAATATACAGCGTCTGCATGTTGAACGGCGCAAGGGCAGTCCCATAAAGGCCAAGGCCCTCTCCAAACGGATTATGGAAGCTCGGCAAACCGCCCTGAATGGACGCCAGATCACCCACACGCGGCACTTCCATGCCCGTGAAGATCACCACAGCCGCGACAATCCCGATACCTGCAAGCGGCGCAGGGATAGCCTTGGTAATGCGCGGCATCACCCAGATAATCGCCATCGTCGCCGCCACCAGCGCCAGCATCAGATAGAGCGGCATCCCCGACAGCCATTCACCGCCGGACATGCCGTGGCCTGTATCAACCATCGTACCCGGCACCTTGAACTGCCCCATCTGGGCAAGGAAAATCACAATCGCGAGGCCGTTCACAAAGCCCAACATAACAGGATGCGGTACCAGACGAATAAACTTCCCCCACTGCATGACGCCCGCAAAAATCTGCAAGAACCCCATCAAAACTACAGTCGCAAACAGATACTCAACCCCGTGCTGCGCCACGAGTGCGACCATCACAACAGCCAACGCCCCCGTCGCGCCCGAGATCATCCCTGGACGCCCACCAATCAACGCCGTAATCAGCCCGACCAAAAACGCAGCATAAAGCCCCACCAGCGGATGCACCCCCGCCACAAACGCAAACGCAACTGCCTCAGGCACCAGCGCCAAGGCCACCGTCAGGCCCGACAACAGCTCGATCCGCAACCGCGTAACCGAAAACCCGTCCTCCCCCATCCAACGCAAATCCGTCATATCTTTAGGCGTCAACGCTTGGGTAAAACTACGAAATGCTGTGCGCACCATGGGGGCATCCTGTCTCAATGTCTGGAAGTCAAAAATGTGCAAATGCACGTTGACGCTGCCCTAACAAACATGCCGCAAAAGTGCAAACCCAACGCCACAGAGGATATGTTAGCGATGCAAAATCAAATATCGCGCAAGATGCAATCTGACCCAATTCGCCACACAAAGCAGTCTCGCATTAAACACATGGATTTCAATCAACCAATCTCAAACCCATCATAGGCCCGCCAAAAGAACTCCCCCAAACCAGCCTTCCTAAATCTTAGTCGCCAAGGTCCGCTATGCGGACTAACCGGCCTGATGTACCTGCAGCTATTGCTGACGCAGCATTTTTTCGCAGTCGTGGCAATTTTCATGCGGCGATGCAGCCTGCGTCGTGGAAGCGGCCGTTCAAGGCTACAATCTCGATGGATTTCAGACCGCCCTTTCGCCGCGTCATGTTCGAGCTCAAGCGCGCTGTAGACCAGCCAAATCAGATAATCGCCTGTCGATGGTCACCCTGCGGTGTTGAACTTGCAGCCCGGATCAACTTAATCAGGCATGCGATAAAAGATCGCTAATCAAAATGGGCTTTGCAAAATGTGCTGCGCAATCGCATCGCCACTGACCCAAGCGGCTTCAACCCTTGGGCCAATACACCAATCACCCCCTGCATAAAGCGTCTGGGCGTGATGCAAGAACGGTTGACCAAGTGGCGCAGTCACGCGGGCATAGCGCCAGCGATGCGCACTCGCATAGATCACCGCGTCGGTTGCTACATTCAGCTCGTCACACAGAAGCGGAAGCATTCTGGCGGTGATTGCTGGCGCATCGTCCTCCAAATGCTGCTCGCTGAACGAGGGGCTGGCTTGTGCCACCCACGCGGTTGCGTGACCCTGTGGCCGATCCGGTTTGCTGCCGTCGTGGGCAATCCACGAAAGCGGCCCCACATCATCGCGACGACTGGCAAAAGTCGCAGGCGCGTTAATTACCGCCATTAAGGTCTGGCAGGGGGCAAAACGGACATCGGCTGTTTGTGTCACAAACGGGTGATCCTGACCCAACAGACCTGCAAGCTGCGGTGCAGGGACTGTAATGACGACCTTGTCGAAATGGTGCGCTTGGTCGCCGATCTGCACGGTCCAACCGCCAGAGCCGGCACGAACCGCAGTGACCTGCGCCAATTGCTGGATATCCAATTCTGCCGAGATGGCGCGTGGCAACCCCGACATGCCGGGCACGCCAACGATCCGTGACCGGTTTGATCCGTCATCCCAATTTGCCGCCGCGCCGTTAGACTGCAGGCCCTCCAATATCGCAGCAAACCGATCATCACGGGCTGTGACGTACTGCGCCCCGTGATCGAACTGCATCTGATCAACACGCTTAGTCGCCATGCGCCCGCCAATGCCACGGCCCTTGTCAAAAATGACTGGTGACAGACCTGCCTTGGATAGTTTGCATGCGCAGGCCAGCCCGGCCATGCCTGCACCAATGATGCCGATCCGCGATAATGCATTTACCGGTCTTGTGATCAATTGATGACACCCATGACAATGACCATTGCGATAGAATAGAGCGCGATTCCGCCTCCAATCAGGAACAAGGGCCAGTTTTTGGTTACTGTTGCCGTCGCTATAGATTTCATCTGATATATCAGATCAGGCCATGTATAAGACACAAAATCCCCTTGCGTGAACATGGCCTTGATGCGCCCATCACTATCTACAACCGGCAGACGCCGAAACCGTTCGTTTGACATGATCCGGAGCCAATCCAGCAAATCATCCGTCTCCCGCGCCACCCGAGGTTCTTTTGTCATGATGGCGGACAGTGGTGTGGTTTTGGGATCAAGCTCTTTGCCAACGACTTTGTTCATCACGTCACGCTCCGTCACCACCCCGATGACTTTGTTATCGGGGTCGACAACAATCACAGAACCGTAATTCTTTTCTGCCATCCCAGTAACGGCATCAAAGACGGTTGTGTCCGGTGACTGTGTCAAAGGTTTCTGTTTTGACTTATATTCTGGTCGGTCCATCAAGCGGTTTCCGGGACGTTTGGCTTCTTCTGGCATTGTGATAATCCTGATTAAATTTATTCCACCTTGAAGTAGCGTGTTACTGCCTCAAAGCCAGCGAAAGGCACGGTTAGATCAGATTTGAAAACGGCGGTCTGAGGCACCCTGTTTGCAAACGGTGGCCCTGACAGCTGCCACGGCGAGGCGCAGCGAAATTGCCTTTCGTCTTCGATCTGTTGGACAAATGCTGTTTGAAGAAATTGCCGCTGAGAAAACAAACTACGATTGGTCCTCAAACGCTGGC
>CAWVZA010000023.1:0-23723 GCA_963934545.1 uncultured Sulfitobacter sp. | reverse complement strand
GGAGTCAGACAGTGAATCCTTGGCAAAGGATATTTGTGCAACAAAGCCAGTGCCCTGTTTGATCTCGAACTTACACCTGGCACCTTTAGAGCGCTGGCAGAGCTGTGCCGAATGGCCAACACATCTGGTCAATGTTGGCCGTCCCTTGCTCAGCTTGGCCGCAAGCTGGGGAGGTCCCGTGCCTCCATCTCGGCCTATATCGCCGAACTACGCGGAGCGGGCGTTTTGCGCACAGAAGAGCAGAAAATGGCTAATGGATACAATTACCACCTTTGCTACACAGTGATGTTTTGGAAAGAATGGTGTGCTGGCCTCGGTCAAGACCGAGCTCTGCCCCAAAAAACAGAAGTCAAAAACACTGAACGCAGAGTTCAGCCTACTGTACGCCGGTTAAGAACTAAAAATCATATACATAAAAACCAACAGCAGTTGGTCAATTCAAAAGATTTGGTTTCCGAATGGAAAGTGGCTGTTAGCTCCGCGCCCTACCCCGAGTTCACGCGAGAGCCTGATCTGGAGCTGCTTACCAAAACAGAATCCGCAGTTCATGATATGAAAGAGCGTCGCAGACCTATATCCGCGGATATTGAAAAATGCCTTATCGAATTCGCCGCTGCGAAAAATATTGCAGGCGACATGGCGGAGCTGGCAACAGAAATAGCCCCACTCATCACATCGGAAACGCATTTGACCCAAGTCATCGACTCGCTTATCGATCAATGGCAACTTCACTGGAGGAATGTGCCAAATACCTACCAGCTCACCCGTATCGTCAAGGAGTTACCCCCTTTAACTGATCCACAAACAAAGCAAAAACTTCTGAAATCCTATTTGCAACGATGGAAATTACATCTGTGGAACTTGCCCTCCGCAGCGTTACACTCCAAAGTTGCAGCATAGCAATATCCGCGGATATAAAAATAATGGCATACGGGCAATCTGAGCAATTCATCCGCAATATAGGGCGGGTGATGACGCAAGTGAACACCAAGCTTCAGCGTGACCTGACGATGCGCAGCCGTGTTTCGCGTAGCTTCTCTCCCTCAGAAATACTGACCATTCGTGGCATTCTTGCAAGTAGGCCTGGAGCGCGGCGTGATCATCTTTACTGGCGACAGGCTGGTGACCCGCTTGAAGTCATTACCTTTGGTGCGCAAAAAGGTGGCACAGGTAAGTCGCTTACAGCAGCACATTTTGCCCAATACCTTTCGCTTTTTTATGGACTGCGCGTGGTTATTATCGACGCGGACCCACAGGCGGCTGCAAGCTTATACTTCGCGGACGCGGATCTGCCGCTCTTCGCCCCCGATACGCCTACCCTTGCCGAATTTATGGGAGTGGATGATCCTGGCGCGTCAGAGCTCACACCGCGTACGCCTGAAGAACTCAATGAGATTTGGCGGCCAACCCCTTGGCCCGGTGTGCGCTTGATCCCAGGAGGTGCGAATATCCAGAACGGTGATATCAGCCTCTTCTTCTTGTCCCAACGAGGCGGTGTGCCAGTCTACCGTGTTCTGCGAGATGCCATTTTGGGCTGGGATGCTGCCTATGCTCCAAGCACATCGATGTCCGACTTGCGCGATGCAAACGGTGCATTTGATCTCGGACGCTTTGATGCCGCATTGAATGAAACCCTTGATGTGATTGTTATTGATCAGCAGCCATCGCTTACTTTGATGCAGCTCAACGGGCTGATTGCAGCAGACAGTGTGGTGATCCCGCAAACCATGAAGGGTTTCGATCTCGCCACGCTTGCGACCAACATTGGCAACATCGGCGAGTATCTAGAATTCGTCATGGGGTTTGAGGCTGACCTCGAGATCGGAAACGGCAATCATGTGGTTCTGCCGACGATTGTGCAGGAGCAAAACAATCAGGACACAGACCAGATTGCCGACCTGTATCGCAGATCCCCGCGTGAAATCAGTCAAGTGTGGTACACACGATCTGACGCGATTGCGAATGCGGCTGAGGAATACAAAAGTATCTATGAGTATCTGCCACCACGCACACGGCGGACTTCGGCAAAGGCGTTTATGAACAATGCAAATGCTGTGAATGACAGTTTGGCGGGGCGTGTGTTGCCACATCTGCCAACACGCGGTTTCGCAGAGGCATTTATCAAAGAAAGGTGGGGCTGATGGCACGCAAGCGTAAGCTTGACGCGACGACGATACCGCTCGAAGAAGAGATCGGCGAAGCGGGCAAGCCCGGGATGGGCGGCATGTGGGGCGGCACGGCGATGAATATGCTGCGCCAACGCTTGGAGGACACTAAGGCGTCGATCATTGACGGCGTTTTAAACT
This sequence comes from uncultured Sulfitobacter sp., assembly GCA_963934545.1. GTDB lineage: Bacteria > Pseudomonadota > Alphaproteobacteria > Rhodobacterales > Rhodobacteraceae > Sulfitobacter. The sequence continues at coordinate 21,417 of CAWVZA010000023.1, read as the reverse complement.
GTACAGTCGCGATTGAGTTGTTGCCCATTCAAGTTGAAGACCCCGCAGGCAGTGACCGCCAATCGGGCTGGGAAGACGATCCAGAGTTTCAGGCCCTGATGGACAATATTGCAAGGCGTGGCCAAACACAGGCGATCCGCGTGCGCCCTGTTGATCACGCGTGGGAGCCTGACCGTGATCATCCGCTGGAAACGGCGGACAAATTTATAATCCAATCGGGCCGCCGTCGTCTGGCTGCGTGCCGGATGCTTGACCGTAAAGTTGTGGCTGTCATTGCAACAGTTGAAGGGGAGGCTACCCTTGCCGATCTTGAAGAGCAGTTTCACGAAAACACGATGCGCAAAAACCTTAGTGGCTTTGAGGAGCTGTTGTCCGTTGGTCTGATAGCGGATGCTTTGGGTGATTTGAGCCAGCAGGAGATCGCACAGCGGCTCTCCGTGAGCCAGAATGACGTGTCGCTTGGCCGCTCATGTGTAGAGCTGCATGACCGCATCATGGCAGAGGTGGATATTCAAAACGCACCTGAGCGGGCCTTTCGTGACATTATCCCGCGCTTGCGGGGCAGTGTTGTCGAAAAGGCAAAAAAACCAGCGACCAAAGTGACCAAGGCAAGCGAAGGCGCGGTTCATGTTTCGGTCAAAGAAGGGTCTGGCGGAGCACTCGCGCTTACGTTGAAGGGCGCTGATGTGACTGACGAATGGCTGGCTAAGGCTGCTGCCGAATTGGTTGCGAGAAATACAAAGAAGTAAGGGGCGGGGGCCTCTGGAAGGATATGAGATGACACAGACCACTTTCCGCCAGCAGTTGCAGTCGAGCAGCACTGACACCGACTTGATGATCCTGATGGAGGATATCGCAACGGCCTGTCGCATGATTGCGGACCGTGTGCGTCACGGCGCGTTTGCAGGCGTGCTGGGTGCGGCTGAGACGGAGAACGTGCAGGGCGAGACGCAAAAGGAACTGGACGTAATCTCGGACGAAATTTTTCAGGAAGTTGTTGGAGGCAATCCAAACCTCGCTGCGTTGGTCTCTGAGGAAGTAGATGAAGTAAACTGGCGTAAGGACGCGCCCCAAACCGGCGATTTCGTTGTCTACTACGATCCGCTTGATGGATCCTCCAATCTAGACGTAAACCTCTCTGTTGGAACTATTTTTTCCATTGCCCGCCTTGAGGCGGCAATCAAACCCGAAGCGTTAGCAGTCCAAATCAAAGGGACCGAGCAGATCGCAGCAGGCTATGCAATTTATGGACCCTCAACAGGGCTGGTGATCACAACAGGGCAGGGGGTAGACGGGTTTACTCACCATCCTGGATCAGGTGAATTTTTACTGACCCAGCCAAAGATGAGCATCCCAGCGCAGACGCAAGAGTTTGCCATCAATGCCTCACGATATGATCTTTGGAATGCGCCAGTGCGTCAGTACATTGATGATTGCCTGCGCGGCGCTGACGGCCCACGCGGGAAAAAGTTTAACATGCGCTGGTGTGCATCCATGGTTGCTGATGTGCACCGTATCCTGACGCGGGGTGGTGTGTTTCTATACCCCGAGGACACTGGTAACGCAGCGCAGGGTGGCAAGCTGCGTTTGATGTACGAGGCCAACCCTATGGGCATGCTGGTCGAGCAAGCGGGTGGTGCGTCCTCAACAGGGCAAGAGCGGATTATGGAAGTTGCCCCGACAGGTCATCACCAGCGTGTTTCGGTCATTTTGGGGTCTCGTGACGAGGTCGCTGTGATAGAGGGATATCACAAGGATTAGGCTCTAATCTGCGCTGCTAATCCCTTCAGCGATGTTCGCATGTCCCTGTAGAATGTCGTTGTGGATCGCCTCTCCAACGGCCTCATAATCACCGTCGCGCAGTGCTTCGATGGTGACTTCGTGCATGTCGGGCATGGGGGTAGCCTGGTTCCGCTTTACCATCCCACGCAGGGATGGGCCTACGCGCAACCAATGTGACGCGGCTGTGGCCATGAGAATTTCGGCCTCAGAATGGGCGTAGAGGGTCCAGTGGAATACATGATTGTAGCACAGGTATGCTCGAATGTCGCCAGCGCTCAGCGCAGCGTTCACTTGAGCGTCGATCTGCTCCAAAGCATCTATATCGGCAGGCTCAATTCCTACGGCTGCAAGGCGGGCGATCTGGGGCTCGATCCCTGTACGGGCATAGGTCAGCTCCTGTAGCTGCTCCAATGTAAGCTCTGGGACCATCAGGCGGCGGTTCTCACAGGCGCGCAAGGCCCCCTCTGCGGTAAGGCGGCGGATTGCTTCGCGGGCAGGTGTGATGCCGGTGCCCAGACGCTCAACGATGCCATTGATTGTAACGGCTTCACCAGGAGCAAGCTCGCCGAACAGGATCAGGTCGCGGGCCTTGCGATAGGTAATTTCATGGTCTGGTAAAGAGGTGGGCATGGCAGAACCTATAAAAGTACGCTTGCCTATGTATCGCAAGGTTTTCTGGTCTTGACCATGGGGGTCAAGCAACCAGTGCAACCTATCCTACGCCCATTGATTGCAGGTGCCGAGATTTGCTGCCCACGGTGCCAGATTGACGTCGTGGGCAATGTGTTTGATCAGGCCATAACCGTGTTGATCAGATAGAAGATTACTGCGGATAAGGTCGCCGCAGCAGGGACGGTAATAACCCATGCCGCGAGGATCGTCATAAAGTGAGAGCGGCGTACCAATTTGCGGCGCTTGCGCTCCTCAGCTGTGAAGGAGGCACGGTCAGGCATATCAAGGCGTGCCTTTTTGATGCGGCGCTCAGCGTCCCACTCACGGAAAAACCCAACGCCGAACACGCCACCCACTGCGATGTGGGTAGAGCTTACGGGAAGGCCAAGCCAGCTTGCGATGATTACGGTAATGGCTGCCGAAAGTGCTACGCAATACGCACGCATCGGGTTCAGCTTGGTGATCTGACCGCCGACCATATTGATAAGCTTTGGACCAAACAGGAACAGGCCAAACGAGATCCCGAAGGCCCCAATGATCATGACCCAGATCGGTATGCCAATTGCCCCGCCAAAGGTGCCAGACTGAGATGCCTCAACAATTGCGGCCAGTGGACCAACTGCATTGGCCACATCATTTGCACCGTGGGCAAAGCATAAGAGTGCTGCAGACACGATCAGTGGAATGCCAAACAATACCTTCAGCGACTTGTTTCTGTTCTCAAGACCTTCGGATTGTTTGCGGATAACAGGGACCATAACCGCCCAAACAACAACGGCAATAACAGCCCCGATAAGCAGAGCAGTCGGCATGTCGATCTTAATGATCTTCTTGAGCCCCTTGAGTGCGAGATACGTCGCGAAGGCACCCGCCATAATGCCCACGAGAATAGGCACCCATCTGCGCGCGGCAGCGATCTTATCATCACGGTAGATGATTTTTGATTTGATCAACCACAAGAAGCCTGCAGCAATTAACCCACCGAGCACTGGAGAAATAACCCAGCTGGCGGCAATCGCACTCATGGTGGGCCAGTTCACCGCACCAAATCCTGCGGCTGCAATCCCTGCACCCATGACGCCTCCAACAACTGAGTGTGTCGTAGAAACCGGAGCGCCAACCCATGTGGCGAGGTTCACCCAAAGGGCAGCAGACAACAGAGCCGCCATCATCGCCCAGATAAAGACATCAACGGTGCCCATGCTTTCGGGTGCGATAATTCCCTTTGCGATGGTTGAAACAACATCACCACCAGCAATCAGTGCACCAGCACTCTCGAATACGACGGCGATGGCAATCGCACTGCCCATAGAGAGGGCACCCGCGCCGACGGCCGGACCCATGTTATTGGCCACGTCATTAGCACCGATATTGAGCGCCATATACGCGCCCAGACAGGCCGCAATCACAACAATAAAGGAGGTCGTCTCCTGACCAAAAAACAGCATCGCTGCAATGCCGGCAAGTAGAACAAACACAAGCGAAATACCTGGACCGACCATAGGGCGGGACACATAGCTGCTTGCCAGTTCCATATTGGAATATCGATCAAGATCACGGTCGAGCGTTTCTAGGTGGCGTGGATCGCCCTGATTGCCTGTCATTGATGTCATCCCCTGTTCGAAATAGTGATTAGCGCGATCACCACCGCCATTTCAACACTAGAGTTTCCAATACTGGAAATCACCTGTTTTTGGGATGTGCGTGTTTCGTTTGTTACAAAATGCCGAAGTGTAAATTTAGCGCGATTGCGATGAGGGTAAGACCACCTACCCACGCCATACCTGTGCGCAGTGACTGCCGCTGGTTAATGCTCTTTGCAAGGGTCCCACCAAGAAATGCAATCACGATGTCGGAAGAGATCGCCGTGAGCGGGACAAGGACCCCGAGAACCAGCAGCTGGTACTGGACATTCGCCGCATTGCTTAGGTCCTGACCCGCGCTGATGAAGGGCGGCAGAAAAAGAGCAAAAAACAGAACTATCTTGGGGTTGAGCAGCTCTACAATGACCATGCGGCCCAAATCACGGGGGCGGCTGGGTCTACGCTCCAAGGACCCCAGCGATGCACCAAAATTCTTTGCCGGTGTGCTGGGGCATGAGGATGACTTGACACGTTGCGCCGCGGGGTGCGGTTGGCGCAAGACATTTATGCACAGCCAGAGCTGAAAGAGATCATCGGCGCGGAAGTCTGGCCCGGACCAGATGTGAGCACGCAGGCAGGATCAAACCGCCTTGATGATGCGATCCGCGAACATGCGCGCACGATTTTCCATCCTGCGGGGACGTGTCGGATGGAGCCAACACCTGCCGCCGTGGTTGATCTGGAGCTGCGGGTGAACGGGATTGAGGGGCTGCGTGTGGCAGATTGTTCAGTGATGCCCGCGCTTGTCTCGGGCAATACCAATGCCCCAACAATGATGATCGCGGACCGCGCGGCGGACTTCATTTTGGGCATAGGATATTGACCAATACCTTTTGAAAAGCAAATATCCGCTGACTCAGCGCAATAATAGTTAACAAATTAACGAGGGCCGAAAAGCGTTCTGGGAGGAACACATGTCAAAACATTATCTCGCGAGCGCGGTTGTCGCCGCCAGCCTTTTTGCAGCACCAGCATTTGCACAAGCAAACCTGACCGCCGAGACGGCATCAGCAGGCGGTGCGACACATCTGTCAGCCGCTCACCTGACTGAAGTTGCAGGCACCAGCGGCATTGCAAACATTCAGCTGGCTGTTGGTCAAACGCTTACAAATTCGCTTCAGAACGTGGCAGAGGGTAAGACCGATATCGCTGGTACGCCACATATCCTGCCCTTCCTGATGAGCCGCGGTGTCGGTCCATACGGAGAGTTGGGTGCGGAAAAGGGTGCGGAGTTGGCCAGCAACCTGCGCGCGATTACGCCATTCACACTTGGTGTCTTTTTCCTGTTTGCTTTTGACGCCAAAGATATCGGCGGCTGGGACGATCTTGAAGGCAAGGTTGTCTTCAACGGCCCACCACGTGGGGGTGCCTTGAACAACGCCCGCGCGGTCATTGAGATTGCAACGGGCCTAAAAGACGGTGAAGGCTACACTGGTATTCATGCAAACTGGGGTCAGGCAACGTCTGTCATCAGTGGTGGTGAGCCGGACGCTGTTATGCTGCCCGAGTTGTTCCCGAGCGGTCGGGTTTCAACACTAGCTGCTTCTGGTAAAATGACCGGTTGGTCGATGCCAAAAGATATCCACGAATCCGAGACCATGCAAAAGTACATGGGCGCACCGGGCAGTGACAAAGTCGAGATGCCACTTGCCGAAGTGCAAGCGCTCATGGGTGACGACTGGACCTTCGTCTCCGAGGACGACACATTCCGCGCGATGGCAACTGTTGGCGGTAACGTCGTGAACAAGGACATGGACGAAGAGTTGGTCTATTCCTTGGTCAAAGCCTACATCGAGACAATGGAAGAGCTGAAAGCCAAAGCGCCTTATGGCAACGCGGTTAACTACGACAACCCGGGTCTGGGCATGTGCGGCAAAAATCCTGTGAAGTACCACAAAGGTGCGACACGTGCATGGGAAGATGCAGGCATCATGGTACCTGACTGTGCCAAAGACATGTAAGCAGCCTTGCCGCTGAAAACCCAGCCGCAGCGTTCCCCAGATAGGGGGGCGGTGCGGTTTTTACGTTAATTCAAGTTCCTTATCTCCCATGTCAAAACACACCGAAACCGAAAGCTTTAAATCCGCTTTTCCAAACGGCTGGGTCTATGCACTTGCGCTGGGTTTCGTAGTTTTAGGGATCATCAATTCGATGCCAACAATTCCCGGTTGGGATGACATGTGGCGCAATATAACAGGGGTGCAGGATCTCAAGGTGCGGCGGTTCGCAACCGAGTGGTTCTACCCGATTATCTTTTTCATCATGATGTGTGTGGTTGCGTTCAAACACTCCATGTGGCGCGATTGGCAGGGTACGTCGCGGGCGTGGTTTGGTCTGGTGATGGATGCAGCACTTGTGATCGCGGCTGCGACGATCTCACTGACCTACCTGATCGAAATCGACAGTGTGTGTCTGATCGATGCGCTGAATGGCGACCGCGCACGTCTGATTGCTAAGACACTTGAGGCCGAAATCACTTTTGCAGAAGATATGGGCCTGCCTGCGCCCTCATCTGTGGATGACCCCAGCTGCGTGAGCACAACAGGGATTTGGCTGGTCGCAATTATGGGGGCCTCGATCCTCGTTTTTCTGGCCTACAATATCAAAGTGTGGGGCCTGCCATTGGTGCTTGTCTCCTTGGTCATCGCATTCTACACCATTGGCACCGTGCTGGTCTGGTACTTCTACGGTCCTGATGACGTAAATAAATACCTCATGACAAAGCTTGGCGGGGAGCCGCGATCCTTCCTTGATGGACGACCAAATGTGCATGATGCGCTGGTCAACAATGCGTCCGGCATGTTGGGGCGGTTCATCGACATCATTATGAACACCGTCTTTCCCTACATCATCCTTGGCGCAATGTTCGGAAAATCGGCGGGCGGTCAGGCATTGATCAAAATTGCCTTTCGCTGGACCCGCAAACTGCGCGGCGGTCCTGCACATGCGGCGATTGTCTCCTCCGCCATGTTCGGCACAATAACGGGCGGGCCTGTGGTCAACGTGCTATCGACAGGGGTGCTGACCATTCCGATGATGCTCAAGCGTGGGTTCTCTAAAACCTTCGCAGGCGGAGTTGAGGCTGCTGCCTCCTCTGGCGGGTCGATCATGCCACCCGTGATGGGCGTGGCTGCGTTTATCCTCGCGGCCCTTACGGCAGTTCCCTACCGCGATATTATCGTTGCCGCAGCGTTGCCAGCGGCGGCGTACTTCTTGTGCTTGTTTATGTCTGTGGTGTTCCAATCACGCAAACAGAAGATCGGTGCCTTGGGTGAGCTTACAGAAGACATGCATATATCCAAAACGGACATTCTGCACCTGTGCCAGATTTTCCTGCCAATCCTGCTGATCCTGTTTTTGCTGCTGACGCCAAAAGACGAAGTTGGCTGTGGCATGTTCGGTGCGTTGTTTGGCGTGCAGGCCGTGATCGATGAAAGCGGATGTACCACCTCAAACCTGCCGTGGTTCTTTGAGCTATTGCAGAACGCGGCGGGCGATGCAGGGGCTACTGGCTGGTGGGCTGCGGCCTTTGTGACCGTCTTGCTGTTTTTGGACAAAGCGTTTCGCGACAAACCGCGCCTCGCTCTTGATGCGCTGGCCGATGCGGGGATTACCATTTCATCTCTCTATCTAATGTTTTTGGCTGTGACCGTGATCGACGTCTGCCTCAGCTTCACGGGTCTGTCCACGTTTGTTGCCGTTGATATTCTCACCTTCCTCCTCTCGCTTGATCTTGGTGGTGGCGGATCTGGCTTGTTCCAATTTGTGGCACTGTTCATCACCATGCTGCTGGCGGTTTTGTTGGGCATGGGCATGCCTGCGGTGCCAGCCTATATCAACGTGGCGTTGTTGATGGGGCCATTGTTGGTGGGATTGGGCATCGCGACTGTGACGGCACATATGTTCATCTTCTACTTTGCCGTAGCATCCGCGATCACACCACCAGTGGCACTGGCCGCATTCGCCGCCTCCACAATAACCAAGGCCGATCCCATGGCGACGGGTTTTAGCGCGGTCCGCTCTGGTATCGTTATGTTTGCTATTCCTTTTGTCTTTGCCTTCTACCCCGAATTCCTGCTGATCGACCAAGCATTGGTAGATCCCGCATCGCCCAGTGGTGCGCCGCTGGCAGGGTATGAGAACGGCGTAACATGGGCTGGGTTCTTGTGGCTGCTCGCACGGCTAGTGCTGGCACTATACCTCGTGGCAAGTACGCTTGCGCGGTATGACGCCCACCCGCTGAGCATGGTGTGGGCCTTTGTACGTCTTACCATTGCTGTTCTCGTCATGCTGCGGCCCGAGACGATCCATCTGACAGCAGTCGCGGCTGCGATTGCTATGTTGGTCTGGCACCTCATGAAAGGTGGGAGGTCTCCCTCAGAGCAATAAATCGCAGCTTAGCGGCCAGCTTTAATATAGTGGAATTACCAATATTTTATGCGATAAATGCGTCCAATTTCTTGCTATAGCTTCTTGAAAACCGGCTCATTTGTGTCTTGAAAGGCATTGCATTCCGCCAGTACGGATGCGGCCTAGCATAATCCTAAAGTAAAAGGTTCCTTCTTTTTTCGGGACTGTCTGATGGAACCCTTGTGGTGTGTTCTTGACAGGTCGGGGTCGATTTCTGGCCTCTCTATCCAGACAAGGAACCTCCCATGCAAAAAGAAGTGCTACGCGCAAAGGCACGGTCGTGGTGGCGACACTAAGAGCTTTGAGAAACTGGTAGCGTTGATGAGGCGCTTCCGCTGGAACACCAAATAATCCGCCGCTATATTGGGTATCTTTGTGCTGCTCTCAGCTCCCCCAATGCTTGCGTCAGCTGCAGTGTGAGAGGGACCATTCTTCACCTGCGCCTGAAAAAATTCACTCTATGTCCCAACGAATGGTTACCACTCGCCAGATAGGAAAGCCTCTGACAGACCGCCGACCCATCTGCGATATTATTGCTTTCGCGAACCTGCTAAAGCCCACATTTTTCGTTTCTTAAACTCAACAACAATACAGCAGAGCGGTCCACGCGCGGCATCGCAATTGGTCGCAAAAGTTAAATGCCCGGCGTTGGTTCGCAAGCGTAGCTCACCGACACCCTCAGCTGCATCGCCGACCACAAGATCAACAGGATTGATGAGCTGCTACTGTGGAGCTATTGGAAGTGAAGGCGGTGACTACGAGCTTTAAGGGCTGAAGAAACGCGTACGTTTCAGATCTCTAATCAGAGAAGCCCCCGTTGACGAAGGGCCGTGACCTTAACAGAAGGGGGTTTTGTGTTAAATGATTGCTAGCCAATGATCCATATTTAGGACCGAGCCAAATACGGGTGACAATACATGGTCAGGTTTCAACAGGCCTGATCAAAACGATCCATTCAGTTGATTGGACCTTCACCGACAACATGGCTGACCCAGCCCGGCAATACGTCGCCCTGAGCCTATTCGATCTCCCGGTCTGGAAATTCCAAGAGCAGTGGCTGGAGCAGTTTACCTGGATGCCAAATAGTGGGCACTTGGCCCAAAAAACTACCCCACATGCTGAAAGTCGAACCTACGAATGAGCCTTATGCCATCGCCAAGATTGCGGGGATAAAACTGTGTAAGAGTTACAACCGTCAGTATGGAACAGATTATCGGTCTGTTATGCCTACAAACCTCTATGGTGAGGGGGACAACTTTCATCCTGAAAATAGCCATGTCTTGCCGGCAATGATCCAACGGTTTTACAATGCAGTCGAAGACGGATTGGACGAAGTGGGGATCTGGGGGACAGGTACACCTCGTCGTGAATTCCTTCATGTTGATGACATGGCTGAAGCCTCTCTGTTTGTGCTTGATCTGGATAAACAGGCATATGAAGCGGAGACTGATCCAATGCTCAGCCATATCAATGTGGGTACTGGTACTGATGTTTCGATCTTGGAAGTGGCTCAAACGATCGCAAAGGTAACCGGGTTTGCCGGAAAAATCACCTGTGATACTTCAAAGCCTGACGGTGCTATGAGAAAACTTATGGATGTCAGCCGATTGGAGCAGATGGGTTGGAAGTCGCGGATTGGCCTGAGGGATGGAATCGAAAGGACATTCTCTTGGTATAAAGATCAGCTGAAAACTCACGGCGCTCTTCGAGCTAAGTAGCTCTTATGAGAGAATAGCAGGAGTCATAAGCGGTTCGATAAAGAAACTGGATCAGTCAGGCAACTGACTTGGATGATTTCCGCAGCCAATTCGAATTGCAAGAATATTACATAATGAACCTTATGACATCACCTGACCGCTTGCTGAGGGTCAGGCCTGCCTTTGCGCGCGCGGACTTGTGTCCATTTGTGCGGTCAATTGATCTATCATGACCAACGAAAGGTCTGCTTTGACTTGTGCAAATGCAGGATCGTCCCAAAGGTTTCGCGTCTCACGCGGGTCAGCGCGCAGATCATAAAGTTCGCCCCATGCCTCCCCCAGATAGGTCGTGAACCGCCACTCTTTTGTGCGGAGCGGCCGCACCCTTGCTGGAGAGCTGAACCCCAAACGTGAGCCGCCATCATTGAACTTGGTGAACAACACATCACGGTGCGGAACATCCCCTTCGAGACTGTCGAGAAAGCTGCGCCCCTGCATCCCATTATAGGGTGTTAAACCTGCACGTGCGAGGATACTTGCCGACATATCAATCGTACTCACCAAAGCGTCGGTGCGCGCCATGGTCTGTTGCATCGGGTCAGACCAGACCATTGGCACTTGAGTGATCGAGCGGAAGGGCAACGCCCCTTTGAGCAGAAAATCAAAGTCACCATGATCAGAGTTGAAGATGATGATCGTGTTCTCAAACAGTCCCGCGTCTTTGAGTGCGGCGACCATACGCCCAACCTGATCGTCGATCGTGGTGATCATACCTGCAGTCAGGGCCATTGCTTCTTGGATATGGCGGCGATCGCTGCGGAATGCACTTTGTGCGATTTCGGGCCCCAAGCCCTGCTCCCATCGCTCCGTGAGGAACTTCATGGGTGCGCTCGGATTTTGATGTGCGTCGTAGGCCAGGTCGGGATCAAACTGCTCAGGTGCGTACATGTCCCAGTATTTTCCCGGCGGGTTAAAGGGATGATGCGGGTCAGGAAAGGAGACAAAAGCAAAGAACGGGTCATCATCCCCTCCACGCGCCTGCACATAATCAATCGCGCGGTCCCCGATCCAAGTCGTCGGATATGCCGCTTCAGGAATCGGCGTGCGGTAAACCTGCGGACAAGTGTAGTCATGGGGCAGTTCATTCGCAGGATCGGTTAGCGCCTGCCAGTCGGGACAGTTGGCGCGAAACCATTGCTCATAATTCCCGCCGCATTGCTCGCCATGCCCTGTCACCAGATCGACATGCTGATACTCGTAATAGGGCGTCTTCACCGTGTAGGGCGTATCACTCGCATACTTATCGGGCTGTTCCTCGTCAAAGCCATCATCCTCCGGCTTCCACGCCTCCTCGATCAACCGCCCCTCTGTGGTATCAACGGATGGCGCAGGAGAGCTGAGAAAGGGTTGCAAATGGCTCTTTCCGATGGAGGCCGTGCGATAGCCTCCCGCCGCCAGCACATCGACAAAAGTATTGGCGCGCCTCGACAGGGTACAGCCATTGTGACGCAGACCATGGACGCTTGGCATGCGGCCCGTCATGAACGAGGCGCGGTTGGGCATACAAACAGGCGTCGCGACATGAAAATCGTCAAACACCGTGCCGCGTGCAGCGAGTGCATCAATATGTGGCGTTTTCACCACAGGGTGCCCCATACAGCCCAACCAATCAGCACGGTGCTGATCGGTCATAATATAGAGGAAGTTCGGCTTTTCTGGCATCACTGCTCCGCTTCCCGGCCTACTCGGTTACGCCGAGCAAACGCATTGCATTCCCTTTGATGATATCCTCGCGCAAGTGGTCCTTGATGGCAATCTGCTCAAAGTCGGACAACCACCGCTCTGGTGTGATCATCGGCCAGTCGGAGCCGAACAGCACTTTCTTCTTGAGGATCGAATTACAGTACTTCACCAATATCTCGGGGAAGTATTTGGGCGACCAGCCTGACAGGTCGATATAGACGTTGGGCTTGTGTTGCGCCACGGCCAGCGCCTCTTCCTGCCATGGGAAGCTGGGGTGAGCGAGAATGATTTTCATGTCAGGAAAATCCACAGCCACATCATCCATATACATTGGATTGGAATATTTCAGCCGCATCCCGTTGCCACCCGGCATCCCCGATCCAACACCTGTCTGGCCTGTGTGGAACAGAGCGATCCCCCCCTCCTCCGCAATCGCTTCATAGAGCGGATAGGCCATACGATCGTTTGCATAGAACCCCTGCATCGTTGGGTGGAACTTGAACCCCTTGATGCCAAAATCCTTAATCAACCGTCGCGCCTCACGCACGCCCATCTTCCCCTTATGTGGGTCGATGCTGGCAAAGGGGATCAGCACGTCGTCATTCTCGGCAGCAAGCTCGGCCACTTCCTCATTCTTATAGCGGCGGTAGCCAGTTTCACGCTCTGAATCCACAGGAAAGATCACAGCAGCAATGTTCTGGTCGCGGTAATGCTGCGCTGTCTCCGATATGGTTGGGGGGTGCCTCCACGGGGCGCGGAAATAGCTGGCCATGGTCGCTTGCAAATCATCATAACCGTCATCGGAGTGACAGCCGCACGGCTCCTCCGCATGAGTGTGAAAATCAATTGCACGGACTTTTAAGAAATCTACCATTGTGTCGTCCTTTAGAGTGTCGCGATGCCCGTGGCATCCATGTCATAGAGCCGCGTCAGCAAATCACCGCGCCGTGTGAGTACTTTGCGAAAATTGAGGTTGCCCTTGGCTGTAATCTCGGCGTCGGTAAGGGACTGTGGTTCTGCCAAAACAATGGCGCGTGTGACACGGGTAGAGGAGCCTGCGCACTGCCCTGCCCGCGCAATCAGTCTTGCTGAGATATCTGCAACCAGCTTGGGACAGACCAACGCGCCACAGTCTTCCTCCAGCGTATATCCCGCCGCATCAATCGCCTCGCGGTTGGGGAAAACCATCAAACCAATCTCGTTGCGGTCCTGCCCTGTGACGACCAGATCGGCCGCCAGCGGCGTAAGCTCGGCCAGTAACTCAAGCCGCAAATTCCCTGCCCTAACCCATGTGCCAGACAGCAGTTTAAAATCCTCCGAGATGCGGCCATCAAACCGCATGCCGCGACTCGTATCGGCCCGATCGACAAACGCCATAGCATCACCGGTAATGAAATAACCTTCATCATCAAATGCCTCTGCCGTCTTCTCGGGCGCGTCGAAATAGCCGGTCATGATGTTTGGCCCCTTCACGCGCACTTCGCAGCGCATGTCGGCATCCGGCACCAGCTTGACGCTGATCCCCGGCAGCGGAACACCCACCACGCCTGATCGCTCGGTAGGCTCCTGCTGCATCATCGTGGCCGGTGCAGTTTCCGTGAGGCCCCAAGATGAAGTCATCAGAGGCACTTCGCCTTTGATCTCCAGGGCGAGGGATTCAAACCCCTCCCAAACATCCTGCGGCAGCGACGCACCTGCATAAAAGATCATGTCAAGTTCTGCAAAAAAGCGTTGCTGCAGCGCTTTGTCTTTCTTGAGCGCCTCAAGCAACATCGAAAAACCAACAGGCACGTTGAAGACAATACTGCCCGTTACCATGCCGAGGTTCTCAACTGTGCGGTCAAACAGCCCCTTCGCAGGCTTGCCATCATCAATGTAATAACTGCCGCCATTGGCCAGCATCATGTTGAAGTTATGCGACCCACCAAAGACATGGTTCCACGGCAGCCAATCCATGATGCGCGGTGGGCGTGCCCGCAGAAACAGGATCACATCGGCCAGTTGGGTCTGGTTCACACACATCATCCGCTGCGTGGTCAGCACCCCTTTGGGCGCGGAGGTTGAGCCACTGGTCATAAGGATTTTTGCGACTGTATCGGGTGTGACAGAGGCAAAAGCTGCATCGACATCGACACCGCCATCACCTTTGAGCAAGCTCTCAAAAGACGTCACTGACGTATTGGCGCCCGTATTGCTCGCTATAATCTCGACACCGCTGAGCGCATCAATCTCCAACGCAGCGCCATATTGATCCGCATCCACCACATAGGCCACCGCGGGACGCACCAGCTCGACAGCCTGTTGCAGACGACCATGCGCACCCGTGATCAGGGAGTATTGCTCGGCCACTGGAACAGTTGGCACACCAACATAATGCGCCGCCATGGACAGCAGTGCGTGATCCACACCGTTGCCCGACATAATCAGGATAGGTGTCTTTGGCCCCATGCCCCGTGACAAAAGCGATGCCGCAATCTGGCGCACGTGCCCAAGTGTGGAGGCATAGGTTTCCTCACGCCACCCTGCCCCGCTCCGCTCTGCGATAAATACACGGTCCGCTGCTTCATTCGCCCAGCGGTGCAGCCAATCGCCGGTGCGCGACATGACTTCGCCCAGAGGGTAATCCGATGTCAGCAGGATCGTCCCGTCCGTGCGGTCCTCACGCGTTACGGCATGTGGCAGGAAATCTGTTGTCCGCTTCATGTAACGGCCCCTCCCCCGACTTTGCGGATAAGTTTGAGCGCGGCAATCACAGTTTGGCGCATCTCGGGCGACAACTCATGCAGCAACCGATCTTCATGGTCCTTCACAGCGATCGTCGCTTTTTCGCACAAGCGACGACCGCCAAGCGTGGCATGCAACGCGTAGGCACGGCGGTCTGTTAGGACACGGTCGCGGCTGATCAATTCGCGACTTTCCAGCGTGTCGATAATCACGACCATATTGGGCCGTTCCACATCCATCGCATCGGCCAGTTGCGATTGACGCAACCCCGGATTGTCCACAATCAGCACAAGTGCGGTATAGGTCAGCATCCGCAGATCAAATGGCTTGAGGGCAGCTTTAAGATCAAGCTGGAGCACATTCACCGCCCGCTTGAGATGATAGCCAAACAGCTCATCAAGCGTTTCATCATATTGCGCAACGCCGCTTTGCCCGGTGTTAGGCTCTATTTTTGGGTTCTCCACCCGCGTCACCTGAAAACCGGGGCGCGTTTTTCGAGGAAGGCACGCAGACCTTCTTCCGCATCTGGTGTGGTTTGCGTCATGGAAGCCACCAGCGACTCTGTGAACAAGCCATCGCTCTGTGACATGTCGCTGATCCGCGAGATTGCTTGGATCATCATGTAATTGGACAGCGGCGCATTTCGTGCAATTTTACCTGCAAGCTCCTGTGCAAGCGCAAGCGCTTCACCGTCATCCACGGCATAGTGTGCGAGCCCGAGGGCCAGCCCCTCATCAGCGTTATATTTGCGGCCTGTCAGCATCATCTCCGTCATACGGTCCGCGCCAAGCAGTCGGCCAACCCGTGCCGTGGCACCGCCGCCTACAAAAATACCTCGCCGCCCTTCAGGCAGTTGGAATATCGTCGACCGTTCCGCAATCCGCACATGGGTCGCCGCAGCAAGCTCAAGCCCGCCACCAATCGCAGCGCCAAAGATAGCCGAGACGACAGCCAAGCCGCCAAATTGGATCTTGTCCATCACCGCATGCCAGTTGCGCGAGTGATAGATGTTATCCTCGGGCGTTCGCGTCACATGCTCTGACAGATCAAGGCCAGAGCTGAAGTGCCCCGCCGTCCCTGTCAAAATTGCCACCCGCACCTCCTTAGGCGGAGCGCTAAAGAACGCGTCGATCTCCCCCATGAGCGCGTCACACATTGCATTGCGTTTGTCGGGGCGGTTCATCGTCAATGTGGCAATGGCACCGTCAACTTCGATCTTGAGCATTGGATCAGACATGGGAATTCCTTAGCGTGGGGGCAGGCGCACCGCACCGTCCAACCGGATTGTGGTCCCGTTGAGGAACCTGTTCTGGATGATCTGCTCGGCCAGCAGCGCATATTCAGAAGCAGCACCAAGGCGGGCAGGAAACGGAATGTTTGCAGTAATTTTGGCTGTGACCTCTGCTGGTAGGCTCTCCATCATCGGGGTCATGAACAGACCCGGGGCAATAGCCATCACACGGATGCCAGACTGCGCCAACTCGCGGGCAGCAGGCAAACACATCGACGCAATCGCACCTTTGGAGGCCGCATAGGCTGCTTGGCCCAATTGCCCATCCTCGAACGCGACCGAGGCCGTGTTGATCACAACACCACGCTCGCCATCTTCCATCGGCTCCAACTCCGCCATACGGCGAGCAGCGTGGCTCATCACATTGTACGTGCCAAAGAGGTTCACCTTGAGTGTCTTCTCGAAGACATCGAACGACAGCTTGCCCTCACGCCCAACGATCCGCGCCGCAAGGCCAATACCTGCACAACTGATCGCAATGCGAGGTGCACCACCAAAATGCGCAGTGGCCGCATCAAAGGCAGCACTCACTGCCGCCTCGTCACTCACATCCGCCTGAACCGCGATGCCGCCAATCTCGTCCGCAACGACCTGCGCACGCGCAATGTCAAAATCAAGGATCGCAACCTTTGCACCCTGCGCCGACAGATGCCGCGCCGTTGCTGCACCCAGCCCGCTGCCGCCACCTGTTACCAGTGCTACTTGTCCGGAAATATCCATATCAAAACTCTCCCCATTTGATAATTAGTTATACGTGATAACCATTTCTTCAAACAAGTATAGTCCTTCTTTTGAATGCCTCACGATCAGTCGCGCGGATAATCTTTCAACCCTTGCGCCAAGCGCGACAGCCCTTCATCAAGATTGACAGCAGCACCGCCTCCTACCCCGAGGCGAATATGATGCGGCTGGTCGTAAGCACTGCCCGGCAGCAGGAAGGTGCGGTAAGGATCGCCCAATAGAAACCGCGCAAATGGATCACTGTCGATATCACTCGGCAATCGCCCCAGCCCGATCAAACCCGCACGAGGACTAACCCAACTCAACTCACCCTCTGCCGCGACCCATGCATTCATCTGGGCTAAATTTGCACGGCCTTCTCGCCGTCCTTTTTCCATCGCCTTCTCGTAGCGCTCAGGGCGCAAAGCAATCTCCGCAATCACCTCACCCATAATGTTCATGATCTCCGAGGAATTCTCCCGCAGGATCACCGCATCATGGATCAGCCCTGCATCTGGGCAAATGATCCACCCCGTTCGTAACCCTTGAAGCCCCAACCCTTTGCTCACTGAGCCTGTCGTGATCCCCCGCGCATACATGCCCGCCACGCTTGGTGCGCGAGGCCCGTCCCATTCCAAACCGGCATAGACCTCATCCACCAGCAGCCACGCGCCTACACGGTCCGCCAACTTTACAATCTCGCGCAACTCACTGTCATCGAGCACATCGCCCGTGGGATTGTTCGGATTGCTCAAGAAGATCATCTTGGTGCGCGGCGTGATCGCTTTGGTCAGATGATCCAGCGGCAAACGCCAGTTGTCCGCCTCCGCCCGCGTGACCTTCACAACCTTTGCGCCAATCCCCTTTGCCAACACTTCAGCCTGCGGCCAGCCGGGTGTCTCGATCACGATCTCGTCCTTGGGCTGTAGTGTCTGCATGATCGCAAGATAGTTCGCCTCGGCCGCCCCTGCTGTGATCAGCACATCCTTAGGCGTGCAAACCCCTTCCAGCTCCGCTTGGCGCAGGACATGATCCTTGAGTTCGGGGAGGCCACTGAAATCACGGTTGTTCCAATCCAGCACCAGATCGGGGTCCAACTCATCCAGAAACTCTCCAAGGCGCGGTGATTGCGACAAAGAGAAACCAACGATGGCTTCAGGCGTACTTTGTGTCGTCTCAAGAAGATATTGAAACAACGTGTGTATCTTGACTTTCATATCGTGTCCCCGTTTGCTTGGGCCATGAGAAACCATGCGCGCCTAAAGGGCAAACCCATTCGTCTGGCGGTACTGGATTACGGCCTGTTTCAGGTCCACGCCAATGATCGCATCATCGGCATCTGCGGTTTTGTGATCCAGACGAACGCAGGTGAAACCGTACTGATCGACACAGGCTTTCCCCAAAAGTATGCGGACGATGCCGAGGCCGCTACAGCGCAGGATGACTTAGGCAGCTTTGGCCGCGCATTGTCCGTAACACACGACAATATGCCCCTCGCACAGCTGGCGAAGTTGGGCATAACGCCAAGCGATATTAATCTGATGATCCAAAGCCATACCCACATCGACCATGTTGGGCATATGCACGCCTTCGCCCATGCCCCGATCCTGATTGCTGCGTCTGAGCGCGCCCTGCCCCGCCCGCTCTATTGGTCAGGCAAGCAGGCGATGGAATGGCCCGACGCAGAGTATTTTCTGGTAGAGGAAGACTTCACCCTTGGTGATGGTTTCAGCGTTTATCTCTGTCCCGGCCATGCGCCAGGGCAACTCGCGTTCGTGATTGATCTGCCGCAAACTGGTCCAGTTATGCTCACTTCTGATGCAATCAGCCGTGCAAGCGAGATTGACGAAGGTTTTGCGGAATCGTGGGACGTGCCCCTCGCAATTCACCACGGAGCGCGGCTTATGCAAATGGCAAAAGAACGTAATGCGCTTGTGATCTTTGGTCACTCCCCCGAGCAATGGCCGACACTGCGCAAAGCGCCCGATTGGTTTGAATAGCCGTTTGCTTCAAAATTTTTGGAGAGCCTAACGCACATCGCGCCCTTGGTTCAGGATGATGACGTTTCCGCTCGATATATCGCCCGCAGGGGAGATCAAGAACCCAACCCAATCCGCAATCTCGGACGGTTGCATCGCACGACCATGCGGCATCTGCGCGATCGCTTTCTCTAACACTTCCGCACTGACCACACCAAACAGCGGCGTTTCCGTCATTGCGGGCGCGATAGAATTCACTGCGATTTTGTCCGTCGCATAACGCCGCGCCAGATCCTTGGTCAGTGTATCAAGGGCCGCCTTTGACGCGCGATAGTGCGGAGGGTCGAACGCATCAAAATTATACGCGCCGTTGGATGAGATATTGACGATCTTGCGCACACCGTCACGCCCCGCCATCGATTTGATCGCCGCCTGACAGCAATGAAACGCCCCCGAGAAATTCAACGCCATCTGCCGCTCAAACTCATCCTCGGGGATGTCAGGGAATTCGGACATAAAACAGGTGCCCGCATTGTTCACCAGCGCATCTACACCGCCATGATTGCGGCCGATCTGGGCAAAGGCATCTGCAATCTCAGCACTCTTAGTGAGGTCCGTCACAATTCCTGTAAACCCAGCATCAGTGGCCATTTCCTCCAAACCAGTGGCGTCCACATCAAGTCCGACAACCGTCATACCGTCCGCAATCAGCCGCGCAACAATAGCGCGCCCCATACCCCCTGCGGCACCTGTCACAACTGCTATTCTACCCATCTTAAATACCACCCTTTAAATTTTATCTACAAAATCACGCGATGCTCGTGCTGCCCCTTAGCTTCGGTCTCAATCACAAATGTCTGGCCATCTTGCGGCCCTGCCCTGTCACCCATGCCCATTGTCGCTGTTGTTACATAAAGCGTGGACAAACCATCGCCACCGAACGCAGGGCAGGTCGTCCGCTTTGCGGGAACGGCCACTGCTCCTATAAAACCACCGCTTGGGTCATACCGCGCCACACCGCTATGACCCCAATGCGCCACCCAAAGACACCCCGCCGCATCCACCACTGCACCGTCGGGAAAGAGCCCTTCGGCGCGAGTATCCACAAACACCTCACCTGTGCCGATTGGCCAGCCTTCGCCATCCAGTGCCACCCGCATCACCTGCTGTGTGGCGTATCAGTGTAATGCGCAAACTTACCATCCGGCGAAAAGCAGATCGCGTTGGCAACCGTAATTCCTTCAAACAGGGTTTCAACAGTGCCGCGATAGTAGCGATGAATGGCGCCTGCACCCTTCTCGGCTTGCTTACCCATAGATCCGATCCAAAAACCCCCAAATGGATCAGCGCGGCCATCATTGGAGCGGGTCGTGGAATTGTCCGCTTCCAGTGGGGCGACATGCACCTTCCCCCCTGTCTCAAGATTGTATGTGAACAGTTCGGTTTCGGACGCGATCAACACCGTGTCGTGATCCACCCATCCCGCCGCCGAGACATGCTCGTCAAACTGGCGCACGCGCCCTTCCCCAAACATCTGCTTTTTGAGAATGTCAAACCAGAAAAGCGATTGCCGCTCGAGATGCCACAGCGGCCCCTCTCCCAGTGGCATCGGGTAGCATCAAATACACGCGTCATTCAATTCCTCCGGAGTTTTTCATAGACATCCCGCAACCCGCGCAATGCGAGATCATGAGCAGCATGTCGTTCCAACATCGCACCCTGCCCTTTCAACGCAGCATTATAGCAGTCGGCGATCTCGCCCTCTCCGATAAGGGCCACATTCTGGCCCAGCCAATAAGGTCGCGCCGCCGCAAGTTCCGCGCCTATGAGAGCACCAGAAAGATTTGCACGTGCTGAGCTGGCCTGCGCCCCAAGCAAGAGAGAGCGCGCGCGCAAGGTGGCCAAAGTTGCGCCAAAACGCTCAGGGCGCGACATAGCATCGTTAAGGGCCGTATCAAACGCATCACTGTCCCAGTCATCACCCATAAGCGCCGAATTCAATGAGGAATGCGCACCCAACAACTCGAACAATTCACCCGTCATAAAACTGCGAAAGCTTACGACTTCGCCTGCACTGATATGAACCCACCGGGTCGATGGTCCCGTAAGGCACAAAACACCATCCCACTCGGGGAACTGCGCGAGTAACCCTGTGACAGTGGCCTCTTCACCTTGCATCACATCGACGGGCTGCGATTGTGCCAGACGCGGAAGGGCAAACAAAGCCAAGCGTTGAGTTGCACTCGCAATCTGCTGCGGACTGCCAACAGCCGCAGGCACCTGTACAAAAGGCGCACCTGAAACTCCTGAACACACAACAAGAGTCGCTCCGTCCTTGGGCAAATGTGGTTCTAAAATTCCAAGCACCTGATCTTCAAACGGACAGTTCACGTCAGACGATTGAGTAAGGTAGGATGCATCTGATCCATCCAGAACCCAAAGGTGCAGACGGTCACCCGTCTGTTGCGCTGCAATCCACATCAGCTTGTCCTCCCAATGCATGTAATCAATTCGCTCTCACTGATCGTATCAGTGATGTACAACGCGTCCCACTCCTAACCTGACAGTGCCATTTGATCTGCGCCCAGCCCAGCAATCGGCCTAAAATAGAATAGTCATTGCATTTGATGCAAAACTTGACCTAATACATGGACTAAGAGGGGATACACCCTCCAAGAGACGGACTTTCCACCGCCTAACAGGCTTTGTTGCACAAATCATCCTTCGGCCGGACTACCCCTTACCCCAGACGGATT
>CAWVZA010000022.1:0-23791 GCA_963934545.1 uncultured Sulfitobacter sp. | reverse complement strand
TCGCCCTCGCCGCAACCATCTTGTTCTGGTTGTAAATCAATGAGTCTGGAGCCTAACCTTATTTAAGGCCATTGCGCCTCATTTGCCACATTGTTTATCTAAAAATTATCTCAACAACGGTGGGGGCTGTTGCTAGGAAGACCACTGTCATGGTTTATACAAAAGAAGATTTTAACAGCCGCGTCGGCGCTGTGTCCAAGAAATCGGCACGCCGTGGTAAGAACGAATTCGTCACCCGCATCGATCAAAACGGTGTGTTGGTTGTAAAGGCAAAGCGCCGCGGAATTCACTTCCCTGTTAATGGCGCTGTTCTGATGATCCTTGCGTTCTTCTGCTTCAAGGCACTGATGTTGGTCTCCAACGGGCCTAAAGCATACTCGGATCGCCTTAGCACTCTTGAAAATGGAACAATCATCGAAGCTATGGGCGCTCGCGTTCTGTCAGTTGATCCCGTGACGCAGATTATCGCCGATCAAGTGAGGCCATTCCTCCGCTAATATAGAATTACCACTTTGGCCAAGCCCTCGGGGGGGGGGGGGGCGGCCATAGTGGAAATTTGCGCAATTCTCATTGAGCGCAAAAGGAAGGCCGCGTCGGGGAAACCCGCGCGGCCTTTTCTAATTGGTCTGTTGTGTTGCTGCTCAGATGCGCCGCTGGTTAGTGGATCAGGTTGCTGCGTGCGATCATATCGATCTCACCGCGTACGAGACCGATGTCGGCCAATTCACGGTCGCTCAGATCTGTGAGTGCATTACGTGTGATGCGTGAGTCGTTCCATGCAGAAACGCTAAGAGCCAGATCGGCAACAAATGCGACTGCGCGCGAGGCGAATGATGCTGTGCCGTAGGTAGTACGTGTGGTGTCAAAAGCAGCCATTTGAGCCGTCCTTCTTGCATAGGGTTGTGCCGATTTCTTCGACGATATGATTGGTAAGTAGGCACAGTGCAAACTTCGCACAACCCTTGTGCATGCACATCCGCTATGCGTTTTCTGCATGGCAGAAAAACAGCCTAATCTTCAATGAAATATGACAAAATTGAGGCGAAAATCCTTATCGCATGGGCGGTAAATTGCCGTCGTTTGCTGCGGCGCGGCGATTGCGACATGTCGCATGCTGAACGCGACCACATGTTGATAAGAGGTAGGCAATGTTCGCGTTTCGTGCTACTGCATCTAAAAAGCAACAAATGTGGGGGATGTGGGTAGATGATACGGGTAATCGGCATTGATCCGGGCTTGCGGAACATGGGTTGGGGCGTGATTGACGTCGATGGCAGTCGATTGAGCCATGTTGCGAATGGTATTTGCCACTCAGCCACTGGTGTTGAGCTGGCCGAGCGGTTGTTGAGCCTGCATGCACAGCTGACGCGGGTTTTCATGACGTATAAGCCGCAGACCGCCGCGGTGGAGCATACATTTGTGAACAAAGACGGTGTTGCGACCCTCAAGCTGGGCCAAGCGCGAGGGATTGCCCTGTTGGTGCCTGCACAGATGGGGCTGGCCGTGGGGGAATATGCGCCAAACAATGTTAAGAAGACCGTTGTCGGTGTGGGTCATGCGGATAAGGGCCAAGTGCAGCACATGGTGCGGATGCAATTGCCCGGTGTGGAGTTTGAAGGTGCGGATGCGGCGGATGCATTGGCGATTGCGATTACGCACGCGCATCACGGTGGTGCGTCGAAATTCGCCGCAGCGGTGGCGAGGGCAAGCGCATGATTGGTAAGCTGACAGGACGGATTGAATATCGTGCGGTGGATCACATCCTGATTGATGTGCGCGGTGTGGGGTATTTGGTCTATTGCTCGGAGCGGACTTTGGTGGGGTTGCCGCCTGTGGGTGAAGTTGCTGCAATCTATACCGATATGCTGGTGCAGGAGGCGAACTTGCAGCTGTTTGGCTTCACCACGCTGGCGGAGAAGGAGTGGCACAAGCTGCTGACGAGTGTGCAGGGGATTGGGGCAAAGGCGTCTTTGGCCATCCTTGGTGCGCTGGGGCCTGATGGTGTGGGGCGTGCGATAGCCCTTGGCGATTGGAATGCGGTTAAGGCGGCCAAGGGTGTGGGGCCAAAGATTGCACAGCGTGTTGTGTTGGATTTGAAGGACAAAGCGCCTGCGATGATGGCGATGGGTGGCATAGTGGCCGAGGCGCTGGGCGAGAGCGATGCTGAAGTCATCGAAAGCCCAGCACCGCGCAAGAAGGCGGCCCCTGCGCCCAATGCGTCCGCGCAATCGGAGGCGTTGTCGGCGTTGAGCAACCTTGGCTATGCGCCCGGCGATGCGGCGGGGGCGGTTGCGCAAGCGGCTGGCGAGGCCCCTGACGCAGAAACGACAACGCTGATCCGTGCGGCGTTGAAACTTCTGGCACCTAAAGAGTAGTGTGCGCACGAATGGGCCAGCGATGGCGCTCACCGCGTAGGGACGTGACATGATAGATAGTGATCCGATTGTGCGCCCTGAGGGGATGCCCGAAGATTTTGACCGCGCGTTGCGGCCACAAATGCTCGATGAATTCGTGGGGCAAGCGCAAGCACGCTCGAACCTCAAAGTATTTATTCAGAGCGCCAAGCAGCGTGAGGAGGCGATGGACCACACGTTGTTTCACGGCCCGCCTGGATTGGGGAAGACCACGCTGGCGCAGATTATGGCGCGGGAGTTGGGGGTCGGATTTAGGATGACCTCGGGGCCAGTGTTGGCCAAGGCGGGTGATCTGGCGGCGATCCTGACCAATCTCGAAGCACGGGACGTTTTGTTTATCGACGAAATCCACCGTTTGAATCCTGCGGTTGAGGAGGTCCTGTATCCCGCGCTGGAGGATTTCGAGCTGGATTTGCTGATTGGCGAGGGGCCAGCGGCCCGCACGGTGCGGATCGAATTGCAGCCTTTCACCTTGGTCGGGGCGACCACGCGGATGGGGTTGCTCACCACGCCGCTGCGCGATCGCTTTGGCATTCCGACGCGGTTGGAGTTTTATACTGAGGACGAGTTGTTCATCATCGTGGACCGCAATGCGCGTAAATTGGGCGCCCCTGCGGATGAGGGCGGTGCGCGCGAGATTGCTAAACGTGCGCGGGGCACACCGCGGATTGCGGGGCGGTTGTTGCGGCGTGTGGTGGATTTTGCGGTGGTTGAAGGGGACGGGCGTGTGACGCGCGCGCTGGCCAATATGGCGCTGACGCGGCTTGGGGTGGATCACCTTGGGTTGGACAGCGCGGATCGACGGTACCTCAAACTGATTGCAGATAATTATCAAGGCGGGCCTGTGGGCATCGAGACGTTGTCGGCGGCGCTCTCGGAATCTCGTGACGCGTTGGAAGAAGTGATTGAGCCGTTCTTGTTGCAGCAGGGACTGATTCAGCGGACGCCAAGGGGGCGAATGTTGGCGCAGAAGGCTTGGACGCATTTGGGAATGGAGCCACCCAAACGGGATGTTGACCTGTTTGGTGGCTGATAGATTGAGTGTGAGGGCAAGATGAGAATGGAACCTGAGGATATCGAGGCGCTGTTTACACGCGCGGATGGGCAATTTGTGTTTGCGCGCTGGGGGCGACCGATAGCACCCGTGGTGTTTGGGGTGGAAGAAGCGACTTTGCAGGTGGTGAAGGGTGCTTTGGAGGCTGTCACTGCGTTGGCAGGGCATAAAATGGCCGAGACGGATATGGAGCTTGGCTCCAATATGATGGTCTTCTTCTTATCTGAATGGGCGGAGTTGCTGGATGTGCCGGGGATGGACCGTTTGGTGCCTGATCTGGGGCCGTTGGTCGAGAAGCTGTCTGGCGTGGACGCGAACCAATACCGGTTTTTCCGCTTTGATGAAGCGGGTGCTATCAAGGCGTGTTTTGTATTTTTGCGGATGGATGAGCATCTGAGTGCAGTGCCTGTGGAGACATTGGCGTTGAGCCAAGTGGTGCAGTCTTATGTGTTGTGGTCGGATGAGGCGTTCAAGGAGCGTTCCCCTTTGGCTGTTGTCGGGGAGAAGACGATATTGCGGCCTGATGTGGCGGGCTTGATCCGTGCGGCGTATGATCCGATTTTGCCTGCTGCTGCGACCGATAGTAGTCATTCGCTGCGGCTTTATGCGCGGATGCAGGCCGGAGATGTGCAATGATCCACCGCAAGGAGATACATGTTTACTATGAAGACACGGATATGGCGGGGATTGTATATTATGCCAATTACCTGCGGTTCATTGAGCGCGCGCGCAGTGACTGGGTCCGTGAAGTGGGCATTGATCAACTGGCGATGAAGGAGGCGGGTGTGGTGTTTGCCGTGCGCCGTGTTGAGGCGGATTATGTCTCGCCTGCACGGTTTGACGATATTTTGGAAGTGCGCACCACGCTGGACAGTCTGTCAGCTGCGAAGATGGTGATGGGGCAGGAAGTGTGGCGCGGGGATACGCTAATTTTCACTGCAAAAGTGCTGATTGTATGCATTGGCGCATCGGGAAAACCTGTGCGTTTGCCAGCGGAATGTCGCCTGCTTGGAACGTAATCGGGCAAGGGCGCGCTTGGCCCTCGCTTTTTATCTTGTGCTGCGTTAGATTTACCCCAAATGGAGTCTGATAACAGGCCCACCTGAGGCAGCAGAGTAGAGCAATACACATGCAGACAGCGTTTATACTCGCCGGCGTAGGCGATAGCATTACCTTATGGGGCATGTTTGCCCAAGCGACGATCACCGTGAAACTGGTGATGTTGTCACTGGTGATAGCGAGTTTCTGGACATGGTCTATCATCGTACAGAAGACGATCCAATACCGCGCAGCGAAGGCTGAAGCAGAAGAGTTTGACCGTGCATTTTGGTCGGGTGAGCCGCTGGACGGGCTTTATGAGCAGATCGGGCCTGAGCCTATGGGTGCAGCACAAAAGATTTTTGCGGCGGGCATGACAGAATGGCGCCGCTCGCACCGCGAAGACGGCGGTTTGATCCCAGGTGCCACGGCGCGGATCGACCGCTCGATGGATGTGGCGATTGCTAAGGAAGCGGAAGTCTTGCAAAAAGGTCTGCCCGTTTTGGCGACCACAGGATCGACGGCACCGTTTGTCGGGCTGTTCGGTACTGTGTTTGGGATTATGAACGCGTTTATCGAGATTGCCGAGCAGCAGAATACAAACCTCGCTGTGGTTGCCCCCGGGATTGCAGAGGCACTGCTTGCGACGGGTCTGGGCCTGATGGCGGCGATCCCTGCGGTTGTTTATTATAATAAGTTCAACGCTGACAGCGACCGTATCCTTGGTGGATACGAAGCATTCGCGGATGAGTTTGCAACTATCCTCAGCCGCCAAGTGGACGGTTGAGCCATGGCGGGTGGCTTAATGCAAAGGAGTGGTGGCAGCAACGGGCGGCGCAGGCGGCGTGGTGGTGGTGCGGCGCAGATGTCGGAGATCAACATCACGCCTTTTGTCGATGTGATGCTGGTTCTGTTGATTATCTTTATGGTTGCGGCCCCATTGCTGACTGTGGGTGTGCCTGTTGAGTTGCCCAAGACGGCGGCCTCGGCCCTTCCTGCGGAGCAAGAAGAGCCGCTGACCGTGACCATCACGGCCGAAGGTAGTGTGCAGATCATGACGACCGAGACGGCGCGCGAGGAGTTGATCCCGAAGCTGCGTGCGGTGGCCGCAGAACGTGAGGGCGACCGTGTCTTCCTGCATGCAGATGGGGCCGTGCCCTATAGCGCTGTGATGGAGATCATGGGTGCGCTGCATGCGGGTGGATTTTCCAACATTGGTCTGGTGACGGATATCGGCGGGCCAACGCTGGATGGCACGGGCAACTAAGCCATGTCGCGCGCGCAAAAAATCGGCAATACTATATCGGGTGTGGGGCATGCGGGCTTCATCGGCTTTGTGCTGTTTGGCGGGTTGTTCACGTCACGGCCTGATCCTGTGGAAGTGCGCGAAGCGGCGATGATCTCGGGAGAGGAATTCGCCGCATTGGTCGAGGCGTCGCGCCAGCCTGTGGTGGAGGCCGAGGAGCCGGTGCCAGCTGCCCCTGAAGTGACCGCAGATGCGCCCAAAGTAGATGTGACTGTGCAGGAACCTATCAGTGCGCCCATTGCAGAAGTAGCCGAACCTGCGGAAGAACCTGTTGAGGAAGTAGCACCCCAGATATCGGAAGCTGCCCCAGAGCGGCCAGAGGCCCCTGCGGAAGTAAACGTTGAAGATGCGCCTGTGGACGAAACACCGGTGGAGCGGCCTGCAGAAGTGGTGGCACCAGAGCCTGCACCGACTCCAGAGCCCGAGGCCGTGCAAGAGCCCGCGCCACAAGAGGCAGTAATCCCCGAGGAGACAGACGAGACAGTCGAGCAGCCGCAAGAAGCGACGGCCACGCCTGAAACTACGGATCGTATTGTAACGGAAGCGGCTGAAGCGCCTGCGTCGTCACCCAATGCATCGTTGCGACCGCCTGCGCGCAGGCCTTCTGCGCCGCGGCCCATCCAGACAGTTGAGACGCCAGTGACATCTGCGCCCAAGCAGGACGTTGTAGATGATGCGGCGGTACAGGCAGCATTGGAGGCGGCGTTGAGCTCGTCTGCGACCAATACTGTGCCGACTGGACCGCCGATGTCATCGGGGGAGAAAGACGCGTTGCGCCTTGCGGTGCAAGGCTGTTGGAACGTTGATCCGGGTGCGCCTTGGGCGCAGACGACAGTGACTGTTTTGATGAGTATGACGCAGGACGGCAAGGTTGTGACATCCTCCTTGCGTATGATCGCCAGTGAGGGTGGCGATGCATCAACAGCGAATGCGGCATTTGGTGCGGCACGACGGGCAATTTTGCTCTGTCAGAAAGATGGATACCCTCTGCCGCCTGAAAAATACGGGCAGTGGCAGGAAATCGAGATGACATTCAATCCTGAGCGGATGCGGATCAGGTGAGGGTGTTTGCTGTTCTTACGTTGGTTTTGGCGGAGCCTGCCTCGGCACAATCTGGGCTCAGTGCTGCCGAGGCGGCGCTGTTTCGAAGTGATGTAGCCTCCTGCTGGATGGTGACGCAGGGGGCGGCCAAAGTTGTGCTGCGGTTTTCGCTGGACCGTAACGGGTGGCCTGATGAAGGCTCGATTAAACTGGTGAAAAACGGAGTGGGGACGGCGCAAGCTGTTGAGCATTCATTCAAAGCGGCAAAACGGGCGGTTTTGCGCTGTGGGCAGGCGGGATACACGCTTCCTGTTGAGAAATACGAGCAATGGCGGGATATTGAACTGAAGTTCGACCCTGAAAGGACGATTTTGCGATGAAATTAGTTAGCATGTGTTTGGCGCTGGTGTGCGCTTTTGGTTTTGTGTCGCAAGTGAAGGCCCAAGAAGGGCGGCTCAAGATCACCATCGAGGAAGGCATTATCAAGCCGCTCCCATTTGCTGTGCCTGACTTTCAAGCAGAGACGGGCGATGCGGGCCAGTTGGCTGGTGATCTTGCGCGGGTGGTCGCGGCAGATCTGCAAGGGACGGGTGTGTTTCGCGAAATCCCCAGCTCTGCGTTCATCGCGAACTATTCAGATTTTAACGCGCCTGTGTCCTTTCCTGACTGGAAGGCTGTGAATGCACAGGCTTTGGTCACGGGGGCTGTGTCGGTGAGTGGAACGTCAGTAAACGTGAAGTTCCGCGTCTATGATGTTGTGTCCGGCACGAATATTGGTGAGGGGCTGCAATTTTCAGGTACCACGGATGGATGGCGGCGCATGGCGCATAAGGTGGCCGACGAAGTGTACAGCCGTATCACAGGCGAAAGTGGCTATTTTGACAGCCGCGTTGTGTACGTGTCCGAGACTGGTCCGAAGAACAAACGCCAAAAACGTCTGGCAATCATGGATTACGACGGTGCGAATGTACGCTTTTTGACCGACAGCAGTTCAATCGTACTGGCCCCGCGCATCTCGCCGAACGGCGATCGCGTGCTCTATACGAGCTACGAAAGCGGATTTCCGCGCATTTATGTGCTCGACGTAGGGTCGGTTCAACGGCGGATTTTACAAAGCTCTGAAGGCACAATGAGCTTTGCGCCGCGCTTTTCTCCATCGGGCAATACAGTTGTCTATTCGCTGTCTCAGGGCGGGAACACGGATATTTATACCATGGATATCGGCTCTGGCCAATCAGTGCGCCTCACCAATACGCCTGCGATTGAGACGGCGCCAAGCTATAGCCCTGATGGCAGTCAGATTGTGTTCGAGAGTGACCGCAGTGGCTCGCAGCAGTTGTACATTATGTCGGCTGGTGGTGGCGAAGTTCGGCGTATTTCCTTTGGAGAAGGGCGTTATGGCACGCCTGTCTGGTCCCCGCGCGGCGATCTGGTGGCCTTTACCAAGCAGAGCAAGGGCCGCTTCCATATTGGTGTGATGCGCACAGGTGGCTCTGAAGAGCGGCTGCTGACGGCGTCCTTCCTTGATGAAGGGCCGACATGGTCGCCCAATGGTCGTGTCATCATGTTCACTCGTGAAACGCAGGGCGAGGGCGGCTCGTCATCGCTTTATTCAGTGGACATTACAGGTCGCGTGTTGCGGCAAGTGAATACGCCCGAGGGTGGGTCGGACCCAAGCTGGTCACCGCTCCAACAATAACGCTTGTGTGCACCCCCTTTCCCCGCCGCCTTTTGCTGTGATAGATTAGGTGAAATAATAAAAAACCAATTATGAGGTCGAGCAGATGAAATTCCTATCCATGAGCCTTTTGGTTGCAGCTGTTGCGCTGTCGGCCTGTACCAACCCAAACCGTTTTGGCGCAGATGATGCGCTGGCCACGCCTGCAAACCCTGCTGGTGGCACACCGCTGAATGGTGTTGGAACGGGTGGTCCGAATGATCCAACCTCTAGTGCCTATTTCAACCAGACTGTTGGTGATCGTGTGCTGTTCGAAGTGGATCAGTCCACGTTGACTGCTTCGGGTCGTTCCACGCTGGATGGGCAGGCGAGATGGCTGCTCACCAACTCAGACTATCAGGTCGTCATTGAAGGCCATGCAGACGAGCAGGGCACGCGCCAATACAACTTGGCACTGGGCGCACGTCGCGCCAATGCGGCACAGGAATATCTACTCTCCAAAGGTGTTCCTTCCAACCGTCTGCGCGTCGTAAGCTACGGCAAGGAGCGTCCAATCGAGGTCTGCTCGAACGAGGCTTGTTATGCTAAGAACCGCCGTGCAGTGACTGTTCTGGCCGGTGGGCAAACCAGCTAAATTAAAGGAGCCTGCGTGATGCGATTTGCTTTTATCTTTGCGATTGTCCTTGGTGCGGTGCCGATGGGTGCTGTGGCGCAGGACGCGCAGACCCTTGCAGATATCCGTCAGGAACTGACCACCCTGAGCTTAGAGGTGACAAAGCTTAAGCGTGAGATGTCCACCACTGGTACGGGCGGCGTTGCGGCGCTGCCTGCGTCTGTGCTGGAGCGGGTGAATGCGATGGAGAGTGAACTAAGTCGCGTGACCGCCAAGACCGAAGAGCTTGAGTTCCGTATCAACCGGATTGTGGATGATGGCACGCGGCGCATTGCCGATCTCGAATTTCGTTTGGTGGAGTTGGAGGGTGGTGATATCTCCACGCTTGGCCAAACCAGCACACTGGGCGGCAACGATCAGGCCACGGCACCCGCGCCTGTGCCTGCACCACAAGCCAACACAAGCCAACTCGCTGTAGGCGAGCAAGACGACTTTAAGCGGGCGCAGGAGGCGCTCGCAACCGGTCACTTTCGCACCGCCGCAGACCAGCTTGCGACCTTCAATCAGACCTACCCGGGCTCTCCAATAGCGGCTGAAGTAGAGCTCTTGCGCGGTGACGCGTTGCAGGGCTTGGGTGATACACGTGAAGCGGCGCGGGCCTATTTGGCCAGTTTTGGTGTAGCACCAACAGGGCCGATCGCACCTGATGCATTGTATAAGCTGGGTGCATCTTTGGGTGCGTTGGGCCAAAGCTCGGAGGCCTGCGTGACGCTTGCCGAAGTTTCCTCCCGCTTTCCAGGTGGAGCTGCCGCTAGCAGTGCAGAGGCGGAGTGGGCCAAGCTGGGATGCAGCTAAACCCCGACTGGTTGGAGCAGCAGGGCGTAGATTGCGCATTGTTGAAGGCTGTTGACGGCGCATGCAACGATTTACCCCAGCGTATTGGTGTGGCTGTTTCCGGTGGCGGGGACAGCGTGGCGTTGTTGCATTTGCTAGCAACATGGTCAGAGCAAACGGGGCGCGCCATTGAAGCTGTGACAGTGGATCATGGATTGCGCGCGGATAGCCGTGCAGAGGCGGAAGGGGTGGCCATGTTGTGCCAATCCCTTGGAGTAAATCACAGTATTTTGAATTGGGAGCGTGAGGACGGCGCGGGCAATTTGTCTGCGGCGGCGCGGGACGGGCGCTATGCGTTGATGGCCCAGTGGGCGCAAGCGCTGGATGTTAGCGCAATTGTGTTGGGCCATACACTTGATGACAGTGCCGAGAATTTTGTGATGCGATTGGGGCGGGCATCGGGCCTTGATGGGCTGTCCGAGATGGCGCGGGTGTTTGAGCGGTATGGCATGAAGTGGGCGCGCCCCTTTGCGGGATGTGCGCGGGGTGATTTACGGGAGTATTTGCGGCGCTATGGCGTGTCTTGGGTGGAGGACCCGAGCAATGATGACCCTGCGTATCTGCGCAGCAGGGTGCGGGCGGTGCTGCCTGCGCTGGCAGAATTGGGCGTGAGTGCGCCGAGCATTCAAGCGTCTGCGGCGGCTTTGCGCGCCTCGCGTGATGCGCTGGCCCACTATGTGCGCAAGGAAGCAGCGGAGCATGTGCGCCAAGAAGGCGGTGATCTGTTGATCGCGCAGAATATCGGGGCTCATGTGCCGTGTGATGTTGTTCGAAGGATCACACTGGCGGCTTTGCAGTGGGTTGGCGGCGGGGCTTATGCACCGCGCCGATCGTTTACGGGGGTGTTGAGTGATGATCTGGGCGCGCAAGAGCGGCTGACCGTTGGCGGTTGTTTGATCATGCGGCGCAAGGGCGCATACCGGATCACGCGGGAATATGACGCGGTTAAGGGTTTGGTAAGTGCGGGGGACGCACTGTGGGACAAACGTTGGCGGCTGAATGGGCCGCAAGAGGCCGGATTGGAAGTTCGGGCGTTAGGCGAATCTGTAAATATTGTACCTGGTTGGCGTGAAACAGGAGTGCCACGGCCCACATTGATGGCGTCGCCTGCGGTTTGGCGGGGTGATTTGCTCGTTGCAGCGCCACTTGTGGGATACAATGACGGGTGGTCGGCGCAGATCGTCGCAGATTTCACCTCATTTCTGGATTCGCATTGAACAAACCGCGCTGATCTCTATCTTAGGAGAGTGGTTGGAGGAGTTCCCTCTGACCGAGATGTATTCAGGAGTGTTTCCTTGGGCAATTTTCGCAATCTCGCATTCTGGGCAGTCCTGCTCGTGCTCGTCTTTTCGTTGTTCAATTTGTTCAATGGCGGCGGCAATAGCGGTGGCATGCAGAATCGTGAGATCAGCTATTCCGATTTCGTAACGTCCGTTGAAAACGGCAATGTCAGCAACGTGACCCTTGATGGGGAGCAGGTTCGCTTTCGTCAGGCCGATGGGGATTACCTCACCATCAAGCCGTTTGACGCCGAAGTGACCAAGTTGTTGACGGATAACGATGTTCCGTTCCGCGCCGAGAGCCAGCAGGAAAGCGGTTTGCAGACATTTCTTGTTTCGCTGCTCCCGATCCTGCTCTTGATCGGTGTGTGGATTTATTTCATGAACCGTATGCAGGGTGGTGGCAAAGGTGGCGCGATGGGCTTTGGCAAATCTAAGGCTAAGATGCTGACGGAAAAGCATGGACGTGTGACGTTTGATGATGTTGCGGGTATTGACGAAGCTAAAGAAGAGCTCGAAGAGATCGTGGAATTTCTGCGCAACCCGCAGAAGTATAGCCGCTTGGGTGGTAAAATTCCTAAGGGCGCGTTGCTTGAGGGCCCTCCCGGTACCGGTAAGACACTGCTGGCCCGTGCGATTGCTGGTGAGGCGGGTGTGCCGTTCTTCACCATCTCTGGCTCCGACTTTGTTGAGATGTTTGTGGGTGTTGGTGCGTCCCGTGTGCGTGATATGTTCGAGCAGGCGAAAAAGAATGCGCCGTGCATCGTGTTTATCGACGAGATTGATGCGGTTGGCCGCTCGCGTGGTGCCGGTTATGGCGGTGGTAACGATGAGCGTGAGCAGACCCTCAACCAGCTGTTGGTAGAGATGGACGGTTTTGAAGCCAACGAGGGTGTGATCATCATCGCAGCGACCAACCGTAAAGATGTGCTCGACCCCGCCTTGCTGCGCCCTGGTCGTTTTGACCGTCAGGTGACCGTTGGCAATCCCGACATTAAAGGCCGCGAGAAGATTTTGGGTGTGCATGCACGCAAGACGCCTCTTGGTCCTGATGTTGATTTGCGCATCATCGCGCGTGGTACACCGGGGTTCTCGGGTGCTGATCTGGCGAACCTTGTGAATGAGGCGGCGTTGACTGCGGCCCGTGTTGGTCGTCGCTTTGTCGCCATGATGGATTTTGAATCTGCCAAGGATAAGATCATGATGGGCGCAGAGCGCCGCTCCATGGTGCTGACGCAGGATCAGAAGGAAAAGACTGCATATCACGAGGCGGGCCATGCGCTTGTCGGTATCAAGATGCCGAAGTGTGATCCGGTCTACAAAGCAACGATCATCCCACGTGGCGGCGCCTTGGGTATGGTGATGAGCCTGCCGGAGATGGATAAACTGCAGATGTTTAAAGACGAAGCCGAAGAGCGGATCGCCATGACTATGGCGGGCAAAGCGGCCGAAATCTTCAAATACGGTGCTGATTCCGTATCCTCAGGTCCTGTGGGCGACATCATGCAAGCAAGTGCTTTGGCGCGTGCAATGGTGATGCGCTATGGCATGTCAGACAAGGTCGGTAACATCGACTATCAAGAAGCGGCAGCTGGCTATCAAGCGAACGGTGGTGCGGGCGGTTTCAGTGTCTCGGCGGCGACCAAGGAATTGATCGAGAGCGAAGTGAAGGCGATCATCGATACTGGCTATGCTGTTGCCTACAAGGTGATCGAAGATAACGCGAAAGAGTTCGAGCGACTGGCGCAAGGTTTGCTCGAGTATGAGACGCTCACTGGTGAAGAGATCAAGCGCGTGATGGCGGGTAACCCGCCGACCGAGCCTGAGGATGATGATAAGCCGGACAGCGGTTCTGCTCCAAGCATCACAGCGATCCCGAAGGCGAAGGGTAAGAAGTCCCCCCCGTCTGGCGGTATGGAGGCTGAACCTTCTGCCTGATCACAATTCGTGAAACGGTGAATACAAATGATTATG
The DNA here is from genome assembly GCA_963934545.1 of uncultured Sulfitobacter sp. Classification (GTDB taxonomy): domain Bacteria; phylum Pseudomonadota; class Alphaproteobacteria; order Rhodobacterales; family Rhodobacteraceae; genus Sulfitobacter. The sequence continues at coordinate 10,499 of CAWVZA010000022.1, read as the reverse complement.
GCCCTGCATCGCGCGGGGCCTTTTCTTTTTGGTGCATGGATTGCAGGATCGCCGCAATAAGGAGAACCGATATGCCAGCGCTTATTCCCACTGATCACTATGCGACGATTACTTGGCTGGACGTTGTGCCTGACCGTACTGCGGCATTGCAGGCGGAACGGCGTGAGATGCTGGAGTTGAGCTTTGCTGGTCCGCTGGGCGGGGATCATGGCGGGCTGACGCGGGCCTTGTGCAGTCGTGTCTTGTCTTAGTACCCGCGTGATACTGTGATCCGTAACACACGGCAGCTGTGTGTGATGAGTGCGGAGGAGATTGCAGCGATTGCGTCAACCATAGGTGTTGAGGCGCTTGACCCCAGCTACATGGGAGCAACGCTGGTGATTGAGGGGATTGCGGACTTCACCCATGTGCCGCCGTCCTCGCGCTTGCAAGGGCCATCGGGGGCGACGATTGTGGTGGATATGGAAAACCGTCCCTATGTGCTTCCTGCCAAAGGGATTGACGCGGATACGCCGGGTAAGGGCAAGGCGTTTAAGCCTGCGGGCAAAGATCGTCGTGGCGTGACGGCGTGGGTTGAGCGCGAAGGGGTGTTGAAATTGGGGGAGCGGATGCGGTTGCATATCCCTGATCAGCGCCCTTGGGCACCGCAGATGATCTGACGCGGTGCCGAAAGATCCAATGTTCAGCCGATGCGTGGCATTTTGAACAAGCGCCCTGCGATGACGCAGAGTAGGGCGACCAGCACCAAGAGCATGCTGAGCGTGATGAGCGCGAACTTGGCGCTTGCGAAGGCCGAATAGGGGAGTGCCAGCCAATTGGCGAAGCCTGTTGGATTGGCGAGCATGATAAACGAAATCCCGTTTTCGATTGCATCGCAGGTGGCGGCAATGATGAGGGACAGCCCTGCAAAAAGGCTGATACGTCTGCCCAAACTGGTATCGCGTCCAAAACGGGCGATGAATGTGCAAAAGAAAAGTCCCATACACGCGACCGCCGCGATAAAGCCAAAATCGACCAGTTGCGTTGTGACGTAGACATCCAGTGTCCCTGTTTGCTGCATGGCGCGTAATATTCTTTGATCTGTACGCCATTAAACGTGGTCTGGCCTGTGGCGTAATCCATAGGGTGAAGTGAGGCGGCATAGCTCGCGTCGAGCTTTCCCTTTGCCCATTGGAAAAACGCGGTAGTGCCTATGGCAGCAGCGGCATGGGCCCAAACGGGAAGGTGGGTGATGCGGTTCAGTGTTTTAAAGTGCATATCGAATCTCCATTTGCATTCCTTAGAATGTAAATGCATTCTCCGGAATGTAAAATCAAGAGGAAATTTATAATGTCTGATTCCAAAGGGCCGCTGGTGGCGGACTGCGCCAAATGGCTGACCATCGTGAGTGAGCTTTTTGGTGCGCGGATGAGTATCCTGTTGGCACCGGATGGTTTAACCCAAAGCCAGTTCAGCATTCTACATCATGTGGTGGGGCTGCGATCGGATACGGGCAGTACGGTATCGACGATTGCAGCAGCGGTGGAGGTAGAGCAGCCTGCCGTGACCAAAACGCTGGCAAAGTTTCAAAATCTGGGTCTCGTTGAGATCATGCCAAGCCCGACAGACAGGCGGGCCAAGCTGGTGCGGGCGACACCCGCGGCAGGGGCGTTGATTGGGAAAATCTATCAGGATATGGGGCCAGACTTGTTTCAGGTCTTCAGCACTCTGGATGCGGATGCGTTGCAACAGTTTTCCCGACAGCTCAAACAATTGGGGCAATGGTTGGATAGTAACCGTCTTGATGGGGCAAAGTAGTGAGATGCTCTTTTTTCGGGTGCAGGGCGGATTGGAGGTCGCGTAAAAAGCGATGCTGGCCAATGCGGGCGGGTTTCTTAAACGAAACGCGGCTGCGACCTCACGCCGCAAGGCGCGTTAGAAATGTCGTAAAACTGACCTGTGTTTCTGGCATGCCCTTGTATGCCAATGTTAGAATATGCCGAAGCGGCAAACTCATTGGGGGATACCATGGCTTTTAAGACTGACATTCAAATCGCACGCGAAGCGACCAAGAAACCGATTCAAGAGATTGGCGCGAAGCTTGGTATTTCCAGCGATGATCTGCTCCCTTACGGCCATGACAAAGCAAAAGTATCGCAGTCGCTCATCAACTCCGTGCAAGACCGCGAAGACGGCAAGCTGATCCTTGTGACGGCGATCAACCCGACACCTGCGGGCGAAGGTAAGACGACGACGACTGTTGGTCTGGGTGACGGTTTGAACCGCATCGGCAAAAACGCCGCTGTTTGTATCCGCGAAGCATCCCTTGGGCCGAACTTTGGTATGAAGGGCGGGGCCGCGGGAGGCGGTTACGCACAGATCGTACCAATGGAAGAGATGAACCTGCACTTTACCGGTGACTTTCATGCAATCACTTCGGCGCACTCCTTGCTGTCCGCGATGATCGACAACCATATCTATTGGGGTAACTCCCTCGAGATCGACACGCGCCGCGTTGTATGGCGCCGCGTTGTGGACATGAACGACCGTGCCTTGCGCCAGATCACCGCATCCTTGGGTGGCGTTGCGAACGGCTTCCCGCGTGAAGCAGGCTTTGACATTACTGTTGCCTCTGAGGTTATGGCCATCTTGTGCCTAGCCAAGAACCTTGCCGATTTGCAGGATCGCCTCGGCTCCATGATCGTGGCCTACCGTCGTGATAAAACACCAGTATTTGCACGCGATATCAAAGCGCACGGTGCGATGACTGTACTGCTCAAAGATGCAATGCAGCCAAACATCGTTCAAACACTGGAGAACAATCCTGCGTTCGTTCATGGTGGTCCGTTCGCCAACATCGCGCACGGCTGTAACTCTGTTATAGCAACTACAACAGCGCTGAAATTGGCGGATTATGTTGTGACCGAAGCAGGCTTTGGTGCTGACCTTGGTGCGGAGAAGTTCCTGAACATCAAGTGCCGCAAAGCGGGTCTTGCACCGTCTGCAGTTGTTGTTGTGGCTACGGTTCGTGCCATGAAAATGAACGGCGGCATTGCCAAGGCCGACCTTGGTGGTGAAAATGTGGATGCGGTCAAAAACGGCTGTGCCAACCTTGGCCGTCACATTGAGAACATGAAGTCCTTTGGTGTGCCTGTTGTCGTTGCGATCAACCATTTCGTCACGGACACAGACGCAGAAGTGCAAGCGGTTAAAGACTATGTGGCGACACAAGGGTCCGAGGCGGTTCTGTCGCGTCACTGGGAGCTTGGCTCTGAGGGATCTGCGGATCTGGCGACCAAAGTTGTCGAGATTATCGAAAAGGGAGAAGGCAACTTTGCGCCGATCTATCCTGATGATATGAGCCTGTCAGATAAGATCAACACGATTGCCACCAAGATCTACCGTGCGGATTCAGCTCAGATGGATCAGAAGATCCTCAACCAGCTGAAAGAATGGGAAGATCAAGGCTACGGTAATCTACCAGTCTGCATGGCGAAAACGCAGTATAGCTTTACCACTGATCCGACCCAACGCGGTGCGCCAACAGGGTTCGATATCCCTGTGCGTGAAGTGCGCCTGTCAGCGGGTGCGGGTTTTGTGGTCGCCATTTGTGGTGAGATCATGACCATGCCAGGTCTGCCGCGTGTGCCATCGGCCGAGAGCATCGGTTTGAATGATGCGGGTGAAGTCGAAGGCCTATTTTAAGATAGGTGCGCATAGATGCACATCCTTCGGGTCCTACCTGTAGGGTGTGCATTCATTGCGCATCATTAGGGGAATACAAATGACGGCAACAATTATTGATGGCAAGGAATTTGCGTCGCGGGTGCGGGGGCAAGTTGCGGAGCATGTGACGCGCCTCAAGGCGGACCATAATATCACGCCCGGTCTGGCGGTTGTGTTGGTGGGCGAAGACCCTGCAAGCGAAGTTTATGTTGCGGCGAAACACAAGCAAACGGTCGAGGTCGGGATGGCCTCGTTTGAGCATCGATTGCCTGCGGATGTGTCTGAAGCCGATTTGTTTGCGCTGATTGATACGTTGAACGCCGATCCGAGTGTCCATGGCATTTTGTGCCAGTTTCCTGTGCCTGATCACCTTGATGAACGCGCTGTTGTTGCGCGAATTGATCCGTCCAAGGATGTGGACGGGCTGAGCGTTGCGAACGCGGGCCTGTTGGCCAGTGGGGAAGTGGGCTTGGTCTCGTGCACGCCTTTGGGATGTTTGATGCTGCTGCGCGACCAGATCGGTAATATGTCTGGCATGGAAGCGGTGGTGATTGGCCGCTCAAACCTGTTTGGCAAGCCTATGGCGCAACTGCTGTTGCGCGAAAACTGTACTGTGACGATCGCCCATTCGCGGACGAAGGATTTGGCGGAAGTCTGTCGCCGTGCGGATATCCTTGTGGCCGCTGTGGGCCATGCCGAGATGGTCGAGGCGGATTGGATTAAACCTGGCGCCACTGTGATTGATGTGGGCATCACCCGCATTCCTCTTCCTGAGAAACCTGGCAAAAGCAAACTGCTGGGAGACGTGAATTTCGAGCAGGCGATGACTGTCGCCAAAGCTGTGACGCCTGTCCCGGGTGGTGTTGGTCCAATGACTATTGCGTGCCTTTTGGCAAACACGGTCACAGCCTGTTGTCGCGCCAACGGACTGGATGAGCCTGAAGGCCTAACTGCCTAAAAGAACCGCGTTCATCAATCTGCCTGGCAGGAAGGTGAACGCACCCGCGATCAGTAGCGCGCCAAAGGCGAGGCGCTGCATATTGCGTTTGTGATCGGCAACGCGGTGACTGCGCGCAGCACGCACAGCAGTAAATAGCGACCATAGAACAAAGATCGAGAGCAAATGGATCGGGCTGAACGGGCCGACCAGTTTGATGGTATTGATCCAGAAGCTGCTGATCGCGACCGAGGCCATCATGATCACCCATGTCCAGCCCATGACGCGATGATAGCTGCTCCCCTTTTTCAGACTGAATATGGCGATTGTCAGGGCCACTGCTGCAAGGGCGAGAGCAGTGTGGATTTGGATCATCAGGGATGCATTTGCAAGGGGCGGTAGGGTCATGTCCCACTCCTCAGTGGTTACGATGAGCCAACAACGCTCTCTTAGTAAATAATGCTATTTGGACCCATAGGCGCTGACTTCAGACAGTGAATGACAAGGACGAGCGACCATATGCAATTCGCGCTTCGTGAAATGACCCGCCATCGCGTGCCGCTTTTGATCTGGCTTGTCGTGACGGTTGTTGCTGCGGTCGCTGGGCCGTTTGGCACATTGGATGCGATGGGCCTTGGTGGGCGTGCGCTGTATTGGGGCGGCGTTGCAGGTGGCTCATTCCTATTGAATTTCGGGGCCCGGCGGCTGGCCCGTGATATGGGCCAGTGGGGCAAGGTTGCTGTGGATGTGGGGTTTGTGCTGGTGATGTCCAGTCTTGCGCATTTGGTGAACAGTCTTGTGTTTGAAGGCTGGAGCGGCTGGGCCGATTGGTCCTATCTCGCGGGGACTGTTGGACTGGTGACGCTCGCGATGCATCTGGTGATCTGGGCTGTTTTGCCCGCTGTGGAAAATGATGATGCAAAGCCTGTGGGGGACGCATTTTTGCGCCAGTTGCCGATTGAGTTTCGCGGGCCGCTGGTGTGAATTGAGGCGCAGGATCATTATCTCAATGTTGTGACAGCGCGGGGAAGCACGCTTATCTTGATGCGTCTTGGGGATGCGATGGGGGAGCTTGGCGGGCCTGGGTTGCAGGTCCACCGCTCTCATCGGATTGCCACGGCGGCGGTGGCCAAACATCGCCGCGAGGGTGGGCGCGATCTGCTGGTTATGGCGGACGGGGCAGATGTGCCTGTAAGTCGCAGTTTTCGCGGTGCGGCGCAGGAAGCTGGATTTTTCTATTGGGGCACTGGAACCATGGTTCCTTGTAAGATGGCAATGAGAGTTTGGGTGCCGTTCTCCTCCGCATGGACCTCGGCAGTGACGATGCTGAGGCGTTTGCCACCCTTAATCACGCGCCCTGTGGCGATGAGGCGGTCGCCGCGTGCGGGGGCCAGCAAGTTGATTTTGATCTCCGCCGTGACGACTTCCATATCCAGCGGGATGAGCGTGAGGGCGGCGTAGCCAGCCGCACTGTCACCAATGGAGAAGGTGAGGCCTGCATGGCCGAACCCTTGTTGCTGGCGCGTGTGCGGCAGGATGGGTGCAGTGATGCGCACGAAGCCTTCGCTAATCTCCGAGAGCTCGGCGCCGAGGGTTTCCATCATGCTTTGCGCTTGGAAGCTCGTGCGAATGCGATCTGTGATTTTGGGGTCCATTGGCTACCTCGGCATTGGGACGGCGGTTGGGGTGGGGCCTGTAAGCACCGCAATTGCCTCAGTCCGCATGAGAGCACTCAAGACATCACTTTGGGTCCGCAGGCCGCCTGTGTAGGTGCCGTAGGCGGGCAAGATCACGCGGTCACTGTCGATGAGGAAAGCGGGGCGGGTGATGGTGTGGCCACGCAGGGCAAGCGATGCTTTGGGGTGGTAGTGGCCCGAGATTTCGCCTGTAGCATTCTCGTGGGCGATATGGCGGAAGGTGAGGGGTTGCAGGGGCAATTCTGCCAGATGTGCGCCGCCGAACTCAACAGGGCCGGGATCATGATTGCCTTCAATCCAAACCCAGCGGCGACCTGCTTGGAGGCGGAAAATCCATTGGTGCTCAGATTCGGGGAGGGCCTTGGAGACGGCGAGATCATCAAAGCTGTCGCCTAAGCAGACGACTGCGCGGGCGTGGCACAGAGCGAGGTCTGCGGCGAGACGGTTAAGCGTGTCACGGGTGTCATAGGGCGGCAGGGATGTGCCGCCGCGCCGTGCTATCCGCTCTGACTTGCCCAAATGCAGATCGGAGACGACGAGTAAATCCTCATCGGGCCACCAGAGTGCGCCAGAGCCAAGTGCCATGAGAGAGGCCCCTGCGATTGTGAATTTATATCCGTTCATCGCGATAAGGTGAAAGAAAATCCCAACCGCTGCAAGGGTTTTAGTAACCGACGCGCCAGCGGGGTTTGTTGGATGGCGCAGGTGTGATTTGTGAGAGGCCGGAGTTCTCCATCAGGCGCTTGGCTTCTTCGGCGAGGAGTAGCTCTTCGGCGTCGCCTTTCACGGGGACGCGGCCCATTTCCATGAACAGCGGCGCAGAAAGGGGTGTGACGCGGGGCAATGTTAGGTGGTCGATGCGACCTTTTGTACGGGCGAGCATTTCCTCAATGCGGCCAAAGTCCACGAGGCCGCGCAAGGCTTCTTCACGTGTGATTTCCAGCATGAGGTGGTCGGGGTCGTATTTGCTCAGCGTGTCATAGAGGATGTCAGAGCTGAAGGTAGCTTGGCGGCCAGATTTGCGCGCTTGTGGGGAGTTGCGCTCGATCAGGCCTGCGATGGTGGCAGAGGCGCGGAAGGTGCGCTTCATTACTGCGTTGCCAGCCAGCCATGCTTCCATACCGTTTTGAAGGGCGTTCGCTTCGAGCAGCGTGGTGGCATCGGTGACAGGGTCGAGGGACCAAATGAGAGTAGCGTAGTCGGTGGCGACAAAGCCGAGGGGGCTGTGGCCCATCTCCTCCATGCGTTTGGTGAGCAAGAGGCCCAGTGTTTGTTGGCCATTGCGCCCTGCAAAACCGTAGATGACAGTCTGGGCACGACCATCATGGGGGAAGCTCTCCACGAGCAATCGGCCGGGTTGGGGGAGTTGGCTGCGGGTGCGTTGAAGCTCCAGCCACTGTGCAGTGTGGGAGGGGAGTTCGGGCCAGCTATCTTGTGTAAACATGCGCTGGACCCGAGCGGAGAGTTGGGTGGAGGTCGCGAACTTGGTGCCCATGAAGGTGGCGACTTTTGGTTTTTTGGCGCTGTCACGGGACACTTCGACGGTCATTTCGCGCAAGCCTTCGTACTTCACAATTTGGCCACCGATGAGGAAAGTGTCACCCTTTGTGAGGGTGGCGGCAAAGCCTTCTTCGATCTCGCCCAAGGGTTTGCCGCCACGGCTGCGCTGTATGCGGACCTTGAGTGTGTCGGTATCCTGAATGGTGCCGATGTTCATGCGGATGTTGCGGGTGGCGCGGGGGTCGCGGAGTTGCCATTTGCCTGCATCGCGCTGGATCAGGCGCTGCCATTTGTCATAAGCGCGCAGGGCGTAGCCGCCTGTGGCGCAGAAATCGAGGCAGGCATCGAACTGGGCGCGGGTGAGAGAGCTGTAGGCGCCTGCGGATTTGACCTCATGATAAAGTTCGACCTCGTCAAAGGGGCCAGCACAGGCGGTGATAAGGATGTGTTGGCACAGCACGTCGCGCGGACCTGCGCCGCGTGGATCGCCGTCAAGTTCGCCGTCGAGCACGGCTTCTAGGGCTGCTACACACTCAACAACTTCGAAGCGGTTGGCGGGGACGAGCAGCGCCTTGGAGGGGGCGTTGTAGCGGTGGTTGGCGCGGCCGATGCGCTGGACAAGGCGTTTGACGCCTTTGGGCGCTCCGATCTGGATCACAAGGTCCACATCGCCCCAGTCTATGCCGAGGTCGAGGGAGCCTGTGCAGACGATTGCGCGTAGATCGCCGCGCACCATTGCTGCCTCCACACGTTGGCGTTGTTCGCGGTCAAGGGAGCCGTGATGGATGCCGATGGGCAAGCTTTCGTCGTTGGCACGCCAGAGTTTGTGGAAGAAAATCTCGGCCTGCGCGCGGGTGTTGTGGAAGATCAGCGTGGTATTGTGCGCTTTGACTTGTTCCAGCACGGCGGGGATGGAATAGGCTGCACCGCCGCCCGACCATGGGGGGGCCTCTTCGGTCTGGAGCATCTGGATGTCAGGGGCGGGGCCTGGGTCCGCTTGGAGAATTTCGCAAGGATCAGGGTGACGCGCCATGAGGTGGGCAATTGCGGCGGGGTCCTCTACAGTAGCCGATAGGCCCACGCGTTTGAGATCGGGGCAGATGGCATTGAGACGGGCGAGTGCCAGCATCATCTGGTCGCCACGGTTGCTTTCTGCCAGTGCGTGGATTTCGTCGATGACCACCCGTTTGAGGCCGCGGAACATGCGCGGAGCATCCTCATAGCTGACCAGCAAGGCGAGGCTTTCTGGTGTGGTGAGAAAGATATGGGGCGGATCGACGCGTTGGCGTTTGCGCAGGGTGGCAGTGGTGTCGCCTGTGCGTTCCTCGATGCGGATATTGAGGCCCATTTCGTCCACAGGGGTGGTGAGGTTTCGTTTTATGTCGGCGGCGAGTGCTTTGAGTGGGGAAATGTAGAGCGTGTGCATGCCATCGTGTGGTGTGTCGTGAAGGTCGATAAGCGTGGGGAGGAAACCCGAGAGGGTTTTGCCGCCGCCTGTGGGCGCGATGAGCAGGAGGGCGGGGGCATCAGCGCGGTCCAACATTGCCTGCTGGTGCGGGTGGATGGACCAACCTTTTGTGCTGAACCAATTTTGGAATGTCTCGGGGAGTTTATACATGTCATGCAAGATAGCACTGGTGCGCGAGGGGGCCAGCCCTCATCGGCCTTTAGCCGCTTCCTCCGGAGGATTTAGGGCCAAGAAAGATAGTGCTATTTTATGCGGGGCTTAAGCTCGGAAATCATGCGCTGGACGGCTTCGGGCAGAGTGGTGTCGGCCCCTTCGGGTGCTGCATCAAGAGCGCTGGTGATGTCTTTGACCAAAATGGCGATTGTGTTGTCGGGTGTGTGGCCATCGCGGGAAAATTCGATGCTGTTGAAGCCGGATGCGAACCAGTTTTGACCAGATGACGTGTGGATAAGGTCCAGTAGGGCGCTGATGTTCAGATCAGCCTCATCGGCCCAATCGAGTACCAGCCGCGTCATGGCAGTATTGGAGGCCGCAAGCAGGTTGTTGAGTACTTTTGCCTGCATGCCCGCGCCGTAGTCGCCCATGCGGTGGAAGTGTTCGCCCATGGCGTGCAGAAGCGGCATTGCACTTTCGATCTCAGAGGCGTCTCCGCCGAGCATGAAGCTGAGACGAGCTTCCTCCGCCGCGATTTGGGCACCTGACATGGGTGCGTCGATCAGGGCGATGTGGGAGGGTATGCGGGCGCGCAACGATTTGACGTATTTGGGCGAGAGGGTCGAGCAGATGATTATGCGGATGAGGCTCGGGATTGCGGCGAAGTTCTGCTCTCCGAAGAGCACAGCTTCGGTTTGCTCAATGTCGCGGACCACGGTGATGAGTGTGTCGAGGTTTTCGGAGAAGACGGCGATATCATCGGTGATGTGTGAACTGTCCATTGGGACCACATCATAGCCGCGCGCGGGTAAGTCTGCGGCGCGCAATGCTTTGAGCATTGGCGCGCCCATGCGGCCACAGCCAGCGATACCTGTACGCGAACGCATTATCTTACGATGTGTTCGTCTTTGACGAACATGTTGGCCCATGCGCGGTCCATGAGCTCAGGGCTCATCTGATAGGGGATGCCCTCACGACGACACATCTCAGCAATGCTGTCTTCGCCACGCAGGCCATCCAGGATGATCCTGATCTTCTC
>CAWVZA010000021.1:0-24079 GCA_963934545.1 uncultured Sulfitobacter sp. | reverse complement strand
AAGACAGCAATGAAAAATTAGAGATGTTGATGAAAAAGACCGAAGTGATCCAAACCGTGCTGGTCGGTGTGCTCCTATTGGGCGACCGCGTTAGCTGGGGCGAGCTGGGGGCGATCCTTCTGGGGCTGGTGGGATTGCTGTTGCTGTCAGGAGGCAAGGATGCAAAGGGGTTTCACTTGTCGGACTTGCGCAACCGTGCAGCGGGTTTGGGGATCGCGAGTGGCATTTTGTTTGCATTCTCAGCGGTGAGTTATCGCGGAGCGTCGCTCACGTTGGCCACGAACGATCCACTGCTGCGCGCTGGGGTGACACTGATGGCTGTTGTCCTGATGCAGACGTTGATTGTGACAGTCTGGCTCCATTTCTGTGAGCGCGGGGAGATGGCCCGCGTTTGGGGTGCGCGGCGGGTGGCAGTATGGATTGGCCTCACGTCTATGGGGGGATCGCTATGCTGGTTCATCGCTTTCACGCTGCAAAATGCGGCTTATGTAAAGGCGTTGGGGCAGGTGGAGTTAATCCTGAGTGTGATCGCCTCGACGCTGTTTTTCAAAGAGAAAATTACCAACCGCGAAGCGATCGGCATGACGATCCTCGTGGCATCCATACTGTTGTTGGTCGTCGTAATTTAGTCTTGGCCGTTGTAAGGGCGTGCATTGCCTTTGAGGCGCAAAAACAGGCTCTCTTCGTCGTTGTTCTTGAAGTAGGGGACTGAATCTGGCGCGCTGAGATCACGGGCGCGGGCTTCGACTTCGGCCAGCACCACTTCGGTGATGAAGGGCATGTCAAAGCTGCGGGCCTCGGTCAGCGGCACCCATTGCAGGTGCGAAAGCTCATCACAGGCGGCGTCAAAATTGTCAGGGTCTGACGCGATGTCGTCCACATCCACCAAGAAGAAGCGCGCATCAAAGCGGCGCGGACGGCCCGGAGGGGTGAGGGCGCGGAACACGAATTGCAGAGGATTTGCATGGGGCAGGTGGCCTGTGGCGGCAAAGCTCTCCCAATCGGCGGGAATATCCCCACCCCAAGTACCAGATTGGCCAAGGATCAACCCTGTCTCTTCCCACAACTCGCGAATGGCGGCGACGGGAATAGCGTGGGTCAGCGCGGCATCTGCGTCTTCACCAATGCGCGCTGCGCACTGCTCGGAAAGTGGCGTCGCGAGTGGGATATGCGCATCACCCGCATCGACGGCACCACCGGGAAAGACAAATTTGTTTGGCATAAATGCCGCTTTTGCTCCGCGCTGTCCCATCAATATGGAAGGCGCAGTCATGCGGTCACGGATGACAATGACGGTAGAGGCGTGACGGATTGCCGTTTTATCGATGCTCATAAGCCCCTCATGTGTGCAGGGCGCTGTCAGGATTTACGCGCGAACCCGCCCATTTCCTTGGCCCATTGGAAGCCGATCAAGGCCCCTTTGAATCTTGGAAGAAGGTAGAGTGACAATGCGATGCTGCCAACCGAAAAGATGGTGAACAGAACAATCGGCTCTGGCCGAAACGTCACGAACACAAAGTGAAGCATAAAGCCCATGAGGTGTCCGACCACGAGGATTGTCATATACGCAGGGCCGTCATCGGCATGATGATGATGGAACTCCTGTTCACAGACTGTGCAGTGGTCGTGCACTTTGAGATAGCTGTGCAAAAGCGGACCCGCGCCACAGTTCGGGCAACATCTGCGCCAGCCGCGCAGCATGGCGGGCTTGCGAAGGCGTTCAGCAGGTTCTTCGATTGAAGTTTCGACTGTTTGGGCGGCGGAATCGGTCATGGAGCATCCTAAAGCTGTAAGATACACTTGGATGCGCCAGTTATGGCCAGATTGAAAGGTGGCGATTTGTCCCAAGGCAGAGTGCGTAAAGTTTTTTGAGAAATCTGCGACGGAAGCTGTGTGAGGCTGCGTATTAATCCCAACTGCACGGCAAACAGGGAATGAACCCCGCCGTGCAACAGCCTAATAACTGTAGAGCACCATGTTAAAAGAATCAATCACAGTTTTGACCGTCATTGCGGGTCTTGTTGCCACCACTGCACAGGCCCGCGATGGGGGAGATCAGCCCGAGGCACGCTTTGCGCTGATCGATACAAACAGCGACGGTCAGGTCACCGCAGAAGAGCTTACTGCGCAAGCGGCGTCACGATTTGCGAAAGCAGATGCCAATAGCGATGGCGCGCTGACGATGGACGAGATGAAAGCGGCCGCGCAAGAGCACCACAAGGATCGCTTGCTCAAGCGTTTTGACGCCAATGAAGACGGCACGCTGAGCGATGAGGAAATGGCGAAAGCTTCTGAGGGCCGCATGGGCAAGCGTATGACCAAGCGTTTCGAAAAGCTGGATGCGGACAACAGTGGCAGCATCACACTCGAAGAGATGACGGCGCGCCGTCATCCAGCAAAGATGATTGCAAAGCTGGACAAGGACGAGAGCGGCAGCTTGAGCGTCGAAGAGTTTGCAAAAGCACGCGGTCATGGCAAAGGTGGTCACGGCAAGAAGAATAAAGACTAAGTCGCTGGTTTGACGTGATATGAAACTCTGGTCCCTGTATGGAATGGGGGCCAGATACCTTTCCTAAAGGCAGAGCGAGCTGTTGAAAGACACAAGCGATCATACAGAGGCCCGCGATGCGGAGGCCGATTTGTTGGCTCGCTATGCTGCGGGTGACGAAGCTGCTGCACGGTTGTTGTCTGCGCGTCTGTCGCCTCGTGCATTTGCCCATGCGTTTCGCGTATTGGGTGACCGTGCGGAGGCCGAAGATGTAACGCAAGAGGCGATGTTGCGCCTTTGGAAGCAAGCGCCCAATTGGGATGCAGGTCGTGCGCAGGCTGCTACTTGGCTCTACCGCGTGGTGGCGAACTTGTGCTTTGACCGTCTGCGGGGGCAACGCCCTGAGACATTGGACGAGGTTGATGCGCCTGCTGATCCGGCACCGGCGATTGAGACACGGTTGCAGGATCGTGCGCGCTATGATGCGCTGCAAGAAGCTTTGTTGAGACTGCCTGAACGGCAGCGGCAGGCGGTGGTATTGCGCCACATCGAAGGGTTGGCGAACCCCGATATTGCCGAGATTTTGGACGTTGGTGTTGAGGCGGTGGAAAGCCTCACAGCACGCGGGAAACGAGCGTTGACGGCTGACTTGGCCGCGCAACGCGATGCACTGGGGTATGATGATGACACAACCTGAGACGTTTGATCTTGAGGCACTGTTTGAGGATGCGCGCGCGCAGCCGCCAGAGATGCCTGACAGTCTGGGAACCCGAATTGTTGCGGATGCCTTGGCGCATCAGCCTCGCGTGCCGCTGTGGCGGCGGGTAATTGCGGCCGTTGGTGGTCCTGCGGGGTTTGGTGGCTTGGTCACGGCCACAGTAGCAGGCTTCTGGATTGGGGTAGCTCCGCCAGCTGATACTGTTGATCCACTCGTGCTGTTCGGTGCAGTCGAGAGTGTTAGCTATTATGATTTGACGGACCTCACCGGGTTCGACTGGAATATTGAAGAGGGTTAAAGTGATGGCAGATACGGGACAGAAAAAACGTTGGATGCCAGTGGTTTTGGGGCTTTCTTTGGCACTGAACTTTGCTGTTTTGGCCGCTGTTGGAGGCGCCGCGTGGCGTCACAGCGGGGAAGAGCGGGGCGGGCCGCGTGTCTCGAAGGGCGGCGCGCTCTACATGCAGGCGCTACCGCGTGAGACGCGTCGTGTGATCCGCGAGCAGACCCGTGGCGGACCGCGCATAGCGCGAGATGCAGGCGCTATGCTCACAGCACTGCGCCAAGAACCGTTTGATCCTGCCGCTGCTGCCCGCGTGTTGGACGCACAGCGCGGCGCGGGATTGCAGCGCCGCGAAGCAGTGACTGCGGCATGGTTATCGGAAGTGACAGCGATGAGCGCACAGAAACGTGCCGCCTACGCCGACCGTCTCGAAGAGATTTCGAAGCGCGTTAAGGGCTAATGGAAAGAGCGTCGTAAGCCCGCAGGCTGACTTATGAACAGGAGCCGTAATCAGAAGTGTTAAGCGGCTGGATTTGCCTGTGCGAGGCTAAAATTTACGCGGTTGCGTCCTTGAAGCTTGGCCGCGTAGAGCGCCTTGTCCGCATCGTCGAGTAGGGTGTCCACTTTGTCCGTTGGTTGGCGTCTAGATTTCGAACCTGTTTTGCTCATCGCAAGGCCGAGGGTGATGGTGATGTTCACGGGCTCTTGCGCGCCAGGGATGTTGAACGGTGTACTTCCAATGGCTTGGCACACGCGGTGTGCTACGGACCGAGCCGTCGCCACATCTGCGGCAGGCATTAGGATTAGAAACTCTTCTCCCCGGATCCTTGCAACCATGTCTGAACTGCGCACTGCACTTTCCAGTCGGTGAGCCGTCTCGACCAGCACCGCATCGCCAGACGCGTGCCCGTATACATCGTTGATACGCTTGAAGTGATCCATATCGGCGACAATCACAGCAAAGCTGGTTTGATTTGTCATGCTGTGCTCAATCAATCGGGTCATAAATGGCATAGCGACGGTTAAAGAACTCTGTGAGTGGGTCGTTCACGGCCTCGCGCAATCCTATGAGCACACTTTTCAAAAGTTGGGCAACCTGTCGTTTGCGTTTCAGCAAGGACCTGAGGCGCAGGGCCAGTTCAGGTGCGTGAAAGCCGCCAGTCATGACATCGTCCGCCCCGATATCGAGTGCGGAGGTCGCTTTGATCGGGTCTTCAATGGTTTGCAATACGAGTAGTGCGATATCTTGGGTCAGCGCACTTGCCCGCAGTGCGGAGATCAGGCGCAGGCAGGTCTCGCTTTGTGCTGAGGTGTCAGGCAAGGCCAGCACGATGGCATCGGGTGGCGTGCCCTTATGCAGCGAAGCCAAAGCGTCGCGCAGCAAAGTGACGGTGTAACGTGCAGCCATATGTTGTGTCATCTGAGAGGCCCATCCGTGCAAAGGGCCCGCATCACTGCCGATGATGGCGACATTCACAGGGCGCACAAATTCTGCAGGCGCTTCGGACAATCCTAAGTAGCAGCTTGCGTCATCGCGCAACTGCCACTTTGCAAGGGTGCGGTGGGCGCGGATCATATTGCGCACACGGCCCAGCAGCAGTGTTTCGTTTATGGGCTTGTTCATGACATCAAACGCTCCTGCATGAATTGTATCAAGCCGTTTTTGTGGATCAGCGGAGGACGCAACGGCCAACACAGGTAGGGCGGCTGTCTTGTGCGTTTCAAGCAATTTCGCACAAAGCTCTGCCGCAGAGCCATCAGGCAGGTTCATTGCGGTCAGTACGAGATCGGGCTCATCCGAGGCTATACAATCCAGCGCTTCTGCCAAGGATCCCGCCTGAACAACCTGATAAAAGGCTGCTGTCAGTTTGACCTTGAGCACGATACGGTTGGTCGAGATGCCGTCAACGATTAGGATTTTACCCTGCACTTCTCTTCCTTCCTCTCTGCGTGTTTATGTTGGGTTTAGTTTTATGATCAAATGATTAACAAAGCGTTGAGATTTTATGCTAAACGGAGCCCCATAATGAGCCTTACGCGGAATGCTGCCGAGACGATCGCGATCGACTGTTTCACTTGGTTGGTCGGGAACGAAGATCTTCTCCCCGTCTTTCTGGGTTCAACGGGTGCCTCGCAGGAGGACATGCGTAGCGCAGTGTCAGACTCCGATTTTCTGGGCTCGGTTCTCGACTTTCTCTTGATGGACGATGCCTGGGTGATTGCGTGCTGTGATGCGCAGAGTATCCGCTATGAGCGTTTGGCAGAGGCGCGGATGGCCCTGCCTGGTGGTGAGCAGAGACATTGGACATGAATACAAATATTAAGCCGATCAAAGGGTTGTGCTTTGACAAGGATGGAACACTTTTTGATTTCGCGACAACTTGGGAAGCTTGGGCCGAGCAGTTTTTGCGCCGTGCAGCACGGGGTGATGAAGCACGGGCCGCTCTGATGGGTGATGCGATCGGGTTTGATTTAGGTTCCGGAAAATTCGCCAACGATAGCATAGTGATCGCGGGCACGGCTGGTGAGATAGCCGATGCGCTTGCGTCGCATTTTCCAGATGTCGCGCGAGCTGCTATTTTGAACATGATCGACAAGGAGGCAGGGGCGGCCCCACAGCGTCCAGCGGTGCCTTTGGTTCCTTTGCTTGAGGGGTTCCGCGCCCGCGGTTTGGCGCTGGGCGTGGCCACGAACGACAGTGAAGCGCCTGCTATGGCCCATTTGGCATCCGCAGGTGTGACTGAGTTTTTCGATTTCATCTCAGGGTATGACAGCGGCTTTGGCGCAAAGCCTGAACCGGGACCGTTGCTTGCGTTTGCATCCGCGGTCGACCTGCCGCCAGAACAGATCGTGATGGCGGGCGACAGCACGCATGATTTGCGTGCGGGCCGGGCCGCAGGAATGCGCACTATTGCAGTGTTAACAGGGGCCGCCAAAGCAGACGTCTTAGCCCCGCTTGCGGATGTGGTCCTACGCGATATCGGGGAAATTCCTGCATGGCTTGATGCACAGGGTGCCAGCTTACACCTCTGAATGCGACAAAATCCGTCGCATATGGATAGGCCATGTGTGCAGGGCTAGGGCCTTCTGGTGCGTGAACTCAGAGGAGACAGCCATGACAGACGAGCCAAAACGCAGAAGCCGTGGTGGGGGTCGTGCAGGTGCCAAAACACGCCGTGGCACGTCTATCATTGAGCAGATGCCGTGGAATCCGCCAGTAAATATCGACCGCCCCACTGAGCCGTTAGGTCCTGAAGGCGTTGAGGCGATCCACAATGGTGCGATGCGCATCCTAGAAGAAATCGGGATCGAAATTTACAACGTCGAGGCGCGTGAACTGTTTCGCAAGGCGGGCTGTGTTGTTGAAGGTGATAACGTGCGCATGGGCCGCGACATGGTCATTGAATACGTCGCAGTGGCCCCGTCCGAATTTACGATCACCCCCCGTAACCCTGACCGTAAGATTACGATTGGCGGGCAGAATTTGGTTTTCGGTAATGTCTCCTCGCCCCCCAGCTATTGGGATATGTCGACCAACGGAAAAGTGGCAGGCACGCGCGAGAAATGTCGCGATCTGCTCAAGTTGACCCAATATTTCAACTGCATCCATTTTGCGGGCGGCTATCCGGTGGAGCCAGTGGATATTCATGCGTCTGTGCGCCACCTCGATGTGCTCTATGACAAGCTGACGATCACCGACAAAGCCATGCATGCCTATTCCTTGGGCAAGGAGCGGGTCGAAGACGTGATGGAGATGGTTCGTATGTCGGGCGGTTGGACGGACGAGGAGTTCGAGGACAGCCCGAAGATGTACACCAACATCAATTCAACCTCACCGCTCAAGCATGACATCCCGATGCTAGATGGCTGGATGCGGATTGCGCGTCGCAATCAGGGGCTTGTCGTGACGCCATTTACTTTGGCGGGTGCTATGGCGCCTGTGACCATGGCAGGAGCGGTTGCGCAGTCTATTGCTGAGGCATTGATTGCGGTCGTGTTGGCCCAAATCGTACGGCCGGGAGCGAGTGTTGCCGTAGGTACGTTTACGTCCAATGTGGACATGAAAACGGGCGCACCTGCGTTTGGAACACCTGAATATATGCGCGCCACCCAGATGACGGGGCAGATGTGCCGTTTCTATGGGTTGCCCATGCGCAGCTCTGGGGTTTGTGCGGCGAATGTGCCTGATGGGCAGGCAATGTGGGAGACTTCTAATTCGCTCTGGGCCTCCGTACAGTCGGGGACAAACATGGTCTATCACGCGGCTGGCTGGTTGGAGGGGGGGCTGATCGCGTCACCAGAGAAGTTCATCATGGATTGCGAAATTTTGCAGCAAATTCAGCGCTATATGGCCCCTGAAATTTGCGCAACGGGACCTGATGAGATTGCTTTTGACGCGATTAAGGAAGTGGGCCACGGCAGCCATTTCTTTGGCATCCAGCACACTCAAGACCGTTATACAGACGCGTTTTATCAGCCGTTTTTGAGCGATTGGACCAATTTTGAGGGTTGGGAAGTTGCTGGCGGCATTTGGACACAAAAGCGTGCGCATCACATGTATAAAGAGATTGTTGGTGCATTCGAGGAGCCTCCGATGGATGTGGCAATCCGTGAGGAACTGGCTGATTTTGTGGCACGGCGTAAATCGGAAGGTGGCGCACCAACAGATTTTTAACCAAGATCTGTCTGACGTCAGCGCTTATGGGTCCAAATAGCGTTATTTGAGGAGGTATTTGGACATGCATCAGCAAGAAAATACGTAGTTTCTCTCGTCTTCTTTTCTTATTTGGTTTTAGCAAATCCATTTGGTTTGTGAATATTCATTTTTTTATATTCTCCAGCAAGACCATCAGAGTAGTTACCAAAGGTCTGCACTTCAATTTCATGGCCCATGAGCTTTCTTCTCTCGTTTGAAAGCATGTTTGGTCCGTCCAGAGGGCAACCCATCAAGTCCAAGTAGGGGTAACGACGATGAAGACTGCGCCAGTCAGTATGAAGGCTCACGCCCCAGATCAGCACCCCCCAGATCAGCATCACCCAGATCACACCCGAAGCAGCTTCCCGTATCCTGCAGCTTCTGTAAATCTTTAGGATCATAAGCAGATGCACTACTGGCAAACATGGTTGCTGCTATGGTCAGTGCTGTCAGTGTTCGGTTCATCAGATTAGCTCCTCGTTGTTCCATGAAGGTTGGACTGCAATGTGCTTTGCATCAACCCTTCAAATCAACACTGCAACTGCCCATGAGGCCCGTCAGAGAGCCGTATGTAGAGGCTGTGGCGTCAGGGGTGACAACACGTATTTAATCGCCTAGGTGAGTCTGTAGGGGCCTCTGTGTGAGTCTCAGTGGCACTACCGCTAGCGTAACGACCAGTCTACGTGATTGATTGCACGTTTAAGCTCTTTGAGGGCCAAGCTGTCGGAATAATTTCCAAAGGTCTGGTTGTCTTGGGTATGGCCCACTGGGCGATGAAGTTCTTGTCTGGATGTTGGGCTGTGATGTTCTTTGCTGCAACCCAATCACTCAATGGCTACCATCGGCTTATCCGACACATGGTGCAGTGCCAGCTTCTTATTCGCAAACACTCTCTCAAGCTCAAAACTTGAACCACCTTGTCCCATATCCTCACCAGCATAGAGCGCATAGAAAGCACCGAAGCGAACCTTAAAGTAGAAGCCGCTGTGGGTGTCCCTGATTGGTGCAACGAAGGCCTTATCGTTTAAGGGGGTACACGTTCTTACCTACGGGAAAAACCTACGGGAAATACTCCGGAAAAACAACATGATCGTCATATAAATAAGGGAAAAACCAAAGTGGCAGCCCGTAGGGGAGTCGAACCCCTCTTTTCAGGTTGAAAACCTGACGTCCTAACCGATAGACGAACGGGCCACACTTGGTGAGGCCGTCTTTAGGCAATCGGTGGGAATGGCGCAAGTCAAAATTTTAGACTCGTTGCGGTTTTTTGCAGGTTTAGACGCGGGCTGCATCCTCCAGTCGCAGTTGTACGCTTTGGCGACCCTTCCACGTGTTGATGTCCAGACGTCCCGCAAGGTGGAAATGAGCACCGCCATGAGCTTCTAATGCTGGTCCGAGGGCCGAATCGAAGGCACCAAAGCAGATCGCATCAAGGCGTGCGCTGTGCCCGTCACCAAAGCTGACTTTTAGATGTGTCTCGCCCACGCGGCGAGCAGAAAAAATGTGCATGTCTGCAAAAACATAGCGTGGGGCAGAGGCACCAGCACCAAAAGGGCCTGCTGATTCGACTGTTTGGGTCAATTCAACACTCGCGGCACCCGGCATGAGCATCCCGTCCAGACGAAGATCCGAAGGACCACGCAGATGCGCATCCTGTTTTTCCAGTAGTGCTGTCAATTGGGCCATTGATTCGTCGAGTTTGCTTTCTTCGACAGTGAGGCCCGCTGCCATTTTATGGCCACCCCCTTTGAGCAGGGTGCCTTGAATGGCCAATTTCTGAATACAGGCGCCCAAATCGATTCCAGTGATTGAGCGGCCCGAGCCTTTGCCGATCCCTCCATCCAGGCCGATGACGACTGCGGGGCGGCCTGTTGCTTCTTTGAGCCGCGCCGCGACAATACCAACCACACCCGGATGCCAGCCCGCGCCAGCCGCCCAAACCAATGCACCATCGGTGCCGCGTTCTTCGGCCTGCGCAAGCGCTTGGGCGCGCACAGCGTTTTCAACGTCGCGGCGTTCTGTGTTCAGCAGGTTAAGCTTCTCTGACAGAGCCGCCGCCTCATGGGGGTCATTGGTCGCAAGCAGGCGTGCGCCAAGATCGGCCTTGCCCACGCGGCCGCCCGCGTTGATGCGCGGCCCGAGCATGAAACCGAGGTGATAGGCGGAGGGTGCTGTGTCCATCCGCGCCACATCGGACAAAGCAGAGATGCCAACGCGTTCACGCCGTGCCATAACTTTGAGGCCCTGACGCACAAAAGCGCGGTTCACACCGATGAGCGGAGCCACGTCGGCGACTGTGGCAAGTGCCACAAGATCGAGCATCGCCATGAGGTCAGGACCTTTGACCTCAACTTCGCGCAGCTGGCGACCCGCTTCGACTAGCATCAAAAACACAACCGCAGCAGCACAGAGATGGGCGAGTGCGCCGTCTTCGTCCTGACGGTTGGGGTTCACCACGGCGTGGCAGTCGGGCAGAGTTTCACCGCCAAGGTGGTGGTCGAGCACAATCACATCCGCACCTTTGGCCGCAGCAATAGGGCCGTGCGAAAGCGTGCCGCAGTCAACGCAGATGATTAGGTCATGCTTTGAAGCAAGCTCGGCCATGGCCTCATCATTTGGGCCATATCCTTCATCTATGCGGTCGGGGACATAAAGCGTCGCATCGCGCCCCATCTCACGCAGCCAGACCAGCAACAACGCAGCAGAGCCACCACCGTCCACATCATAGTCGGCAAACACAGCGATACGTTGGCGGTTCTTTACGGCTGCAAGAAAGCGGGCGGCGGCCTTCTCCATATCACGCAAGGAACGGGGGTCTGGAAGCAGCTCGCGCAAGGAGGGGGCGAGAAAGGCCTCGGCCTCCAAAGCTTCAATCCCGCGCCGTGCGAGGACTTGGCACACCGCCATGGGAAGCTGCGTTTGTTGGTGCAGTGTCTCGGAGGCGCGAACGGCCTCGACATCAGGGCCAATCCAACGGCGGCCTGTCAGAGACGTCTCAACACCTAAGAATGTTGTGGTGGCTGTATTCATGGGGCTCTCCACCTTTGGTTTAGTGCAGCGTTAAACTTCCTCAATCCGCAAGGCCACGGGATCACCCGAGACGACAGACGTGGCCGCAAATGCTGCAAGCGCGTGATCAATATCGGCGCGCGTGGTCTTGTGAGTAACGATCAGCACTTGTGCGGATGCCTCCACATGGCCGTATTGGCGCATGCGGTCGATGGACACGCCTGCGTCGCCCAGCACTGAGGCCACCTTGGCAAGTGCGCCCGGTTTATCCACAAGCGTCATACGCAGATAGTAAGAGGCGGCACGTTGGCTGAGAGCAGGTGTGGCGGCTTTCAGTGTTTTCGCGGGTTGGCCGAACGTTGGGCCACGGTAGCCGCGCGCAATGTCGCAGATGTCCGACAGTACAGCACTGGCTGTTGGGCCTGCACCGGCACCTGCACCGCGCAGCACGATCTGGCCTACGGCATCACCTTCGAGGATGATCATATTGGTGCCGCCCTGAAGCTGTCCAAGCGGCGAGGTGTCAGGCACAAGGCAGGGCTGCATGCGCTGCTCAAGACCGCGACCTGTCATCTGGGCCACGCCCAGCAGTTTGATTTTATAGCCCATGTCTGCCGCGGCGCGGATGTCTTCCAGCGTGATGCGCTGAATGCCTTCCAGCTCGATTCCAGCGAAATTGACTTGGGTACCGAAAGCAAGTGAGGAGAGCAATGCAAGCTTATGACCCGCATCTATGCCACCCACATCAAGGTTCGGATCAGCTTCGAGATAGCCTAACTTGTCAGCTTCCTCAAAGAGCGCGTTATACCCTTGGCCAGTCGCCTCCATCTGGGTGAGGATATAGTTGCACGTGCCGTTCATCACGCCCATCACGCGGGTGATCTCATTGCCCGCAAGGCCTTCGCCCAATGTTTTGATAATGGGGATGCCACCGGCGACCGCAGCCTCATATTTGATCACGCAGCCTTGGGCCTCGGAGACTTCGGCCAAAGACTGTCCATGCATGGCGAGCATGGCTTTGTTGGCTGTTACGACGTCTTTTCCAAGGGCCAGTGCGGCTTCAGTCGCAGCTTTTGCAGGGCCGTCTTCGCCACCCATCAGCTCTACAAACACGTCGACATCGTCGCGTTTGGCCAGTGCAACTGGATCATCTTCCCATGCATAGGAGGACAAATTCACGCCGCGATCTTTCGTCTTGCTGCGTGCGGAGACGGCGCTGATCACAAGGGGGCGGCCGGTGCGCGCCTCCAGCAGTGCCGCCTGCTTGCGCAGGATTTGCACCACGCCAGCGCCGACCGTTCCCAAACCCGCAATTCCGAAGCGAAGTGGCTGTGACATGATTATGAATCCTTTGCGTGGTTGTTCTTTTGGGCGATGTAGCCCGTTCGCAGCTTTCACGCAACGGAGCAAAAGTTGGCTCTGGTGCTTGTATGAAACCTGCTATCTCAAACCTTTTGAGAGCCGCTGGCGTTCTGCACCGCTGAGCACTGAGCCATTTAAGCGTGCGGCACGGGCTTTGAGGGCAGCGACGCGTGCGTCTATTGCAGCTGCCGATTGGGTCGGCTCAACCGTGGTCGTTTGGGCCGCAGCGAGTATAGGGCTGATCGGCACCAATGTAGGATATTCGGCAGATATCAAACTGGGCGTTATGGTCCGATCCAATGACTGAAACTCTGTGCAAGCGCTGGTTAAAGCGAGGCTGGCCCCGAGGGCCGCAAAGATGCGCGCGTGTTTCATGCGATCAGGTTTGCACCAGTTGGGCCATGTGGTGCAAGTCTATTGCTGGGATGACGCGCGGTGGGTTTACTTTTTGAACATGCGTTCAGATACTCAGGCCATGGCACGCACCGCAGGATCACATTCAGAGAATACAGGCCCACGGGTGCGCGAAGCCGCACTCAAGCTCTTTGCGCGTGGTGGCTATGCAGCTGTTTCCATGCGGTCCATTGCGGCGGAAGTAGGGGTGCAGGTCGGTGCGCTCTATAACTATACGCCTGACAAACAGACACTGCTGTTTGATCTGATGGAAGGTCATATGACGGAGCTGTTGGCGGCGGGAGCGGATGATGCAACGCTGGCATGTGATGCGCGGTTGCGGGCGTTTGTGACCTTTCACATAGAGTTTCATCACGCGCGACCTGACGCGGTTTTCATTGCCTATATGGAGCTGCGCAATCTCACGCCTGAAAACTTTGCGCGGATCGAAGCATTGCGGCGGACCTATGAGGACGGGCTGGAAAGCATCCTGCGTGATGGCGTTGCGGCAGGGGCATTCAACGTGGCCGATACCAAGATTGCGACACTGGCAATTATTGCGATGCTGACGGGCGTGAATACGTGGTTCCGCGCAGGTGGGCGGCTGTCGTTGGAAGAAATCACCTCGCAGTATTGGGACATGGTGCGCCGCGCGGTGACGTGAGCCGCTAGTGAGCGGGTTTGATGAAGGTGCCGTTGTTCAACTCTGTGACGGCTTGGATCAGCTCTTCGCGTGTGTTCATCACGATGGGGCCATGCCACGCAACGGGCTCATCAATCGGAGCGCCTGAAATGAGCAAAAAGCGCAGGCCATCAGGACCCGCCTGAACTGTGACTTCATCGCCTGTGCCAAAGCGGACCAATGTGCGGTTTCCTGACATATCGCGGATATTGAGTTCCTCCCCAAGCACTTCTTTTTCCAGCAAAATACCCGACGGGTTTGATGCATCTACGAAGGCACCCGCCCCCTGAAAAATATAGGCAAAGGCACAGCGATAGGTGTCGATTTTGAATGTCTTGCGCACGCCTGCAGGGACGGTCACGTCGAGGTATTGTGGATCAGCAGCAATGCCGTCGACGGGGCCGCGCTTGCCCCAGAACTCGCCCGTGATCACACGGACTTTTGTGCCATCGTCGTCGATGACTTCGGGGATCGCGTCCGTTGTGACGTCTTGGTAGCGGGGTGCTGTCATTTTTTGGGCGGCGGGGAGATTGCCCCAGAGTTGGAAGCCGTGCATCTGGCCTCGCGTGTTTCCGTGCGGCATTTCTTGATGCAGGATACCGCTGCCTGCGGTCATCCATTGCACGTCGCCCGCGCCCAAGGTGCCGTTGTTTCCAAGGCTGTCGGAATGTTCAACCGTGCCTTCGAGAACGTAGGTGATCGTCTCGATCCCGCGGTGGGGATGCCATGGAAATCCCTTCTCGAAATCAATCGGGCGCTCATTGCGGAAATCGTCAAACAACAAAAAGGGATCAAGCTCGCTCGGGTCCTGAAAGCCAAAAGCGCGGTGCAGTTTGACGCCTGCGCCTTCCATGTTGGGCTGGGCGGCGCGTGTCTCTAGGGTTGGGCGGATGGACATGTGCATGCTCCTCATCTGGGGTTGGTACAGATGTAGGAGGCGGGATGCTGTGGGTCAAGGTGGTCATCTCGCAGGGGGTCTGTGCGTGGATGATCAGAACTCTTGGGGGTCGTTTTTGGGATGGACTGGCGACTTGAGGGCGGCCAGGGTTGTGCAAAGGTCAGTGGCTTAGCGAATGGTTAAAGGGACATAAAATGAAAATCGGTTTTATCGGGTTGGGGAATGTTGGTGGAAAACTCTCTGGGAGTTTGCTGCGCAATGGTGCGGATCTGAGCGTTTTTGATCTGGACGACGGATTGGTCAATGCCAAGGTCGCTGGGGGTGCAAAGTCTGGGGGCAGCCCTGCCGAAATGATGCGCGCGTGCGATGCCGTGATCACTTGTTTGCAGAGCCCTGCAGCCAGTGCGGCAGTCGTCGATCAGATGCTGCCTGAAGTAACTGCTGGGAAGATTTGGATGGAGATGTCGACCACGGAAGCAGGCGAAATCAAGCGTTTGGCGGGGTTGGTTGAGGCGTCGGGTGGTCGTGCTGTGGATTGTCCTGTGTCGGGCGGATGTCACCGTGCGGATACGGGTAACATTAGCATTTATGCGGGATGCGACCGTGAAACGTTTGAGCGTGTGCTGCCAATCCTTACGCATATGGGGCGGCGGATATTACATGTGGGGGATTTGGAAAATGCCAGTGTTCTCAAAGTGATGACAAATTAGTTGGCCACGGCGAACCTGCTGACAGTTTGTGAAGCACTCACCGTTATGAAGGCGCAGGGCATGGATTTGGCTATGACATATGAGGCGATTTCCATATCGTCTGGAACCAGCTTTGCGCATGAGACCGAAAGCCAGTTGATCCTGTTAGGGTCGCGAGATGTGAATTTCACAATGGATCTTATTCAAAAGGACATTGGGCCGTTTCAAAAGCTGGCGGATGATTCAGGCGTGCCGTTGGAAATCTCACCTTTGATGATTGAGATGATGAGTGACGGGCAAGCGCGGTACGGAGAGCGGGCACAAAGTGATCGGATGATCGAACGGCTGGAGGAGGCGACTGGGCTGGAGATCCTTGCAGACGGATTTCCGATGGAGTTGGTTGATGACGAGCCTGAGGAACGGGGATATGAGGTACGTCCAAAAAGAATGATGTGATTGGTTCAGGGGTGAGGTTAGCCAACTGATTTATAGAAAAAAATCAGTTTTATTCGCCCGTTTGAAAACCAATCTGTGGAGGAAATGCGTCTTGTGCATTCTCTGCCTATCTGCTGTGTCCCCTAGGCCCGCTGTTGTGACACATCAATATGCCAAGGCTTGCCCGCCTCTGCGTCACCCGCTAGGGGGGGCGCAAAGGAGTGCTGCTATGACACCGACCGACACACCGATGGACGAGATGCCGAAAATTGATCCGAACGAAGTTCTCGCTACGGCAGGCGCTTCTACGGGGCGGCGGTTTTTGGGGCTGACGTCACTTGGCCTGCTTGGCGTCATGCTGATTTATATCGCAATCGTGCAGTCACCAGAACTGCAGTGGCGGATATTCTTGCTGGCTACGGGTGTTGGTTCGCTTTGGTTGGTGGACCGTATGCGCCGCGCCACTGCATCACGTATCGAGCTGACCGAGACAGAGTTGCGCGACAGTGATGGCACTCGTATCGCACTTGTCGAAGAGATTGATGGATTGGACCGCGGGTTCTTTGCGTTCAAACCGTCGAACGGGTTTTTGATGCGTACCGTGGCCAAAGGTGAGACGGTATGGCGCCCTGGTATGTGGTGGCGTGTCGGGCGGCGCATTGGTGTCGGTGGGATGATGCCTGCACATCAAAGCAAACAGGTCGCGGAGATTATCGCCATCATCATGGAAAAGCGCGAGATCGAAAAGAACCGCTAAAGCAGCTCTGAATTTGGTGGCCAATAAAAAACCCCTGCGCGGCAAAACCGTGCGGGGGTCTTTCTTTGTTTGCATAACCCGAAGGCTTAGGAGCCTTGGAATACCAGTGCCGGCTCATCATTCCACAAAACCTGCGGGGCATAGCGGGGGCGGGTGAAGACGAAGTTGTCGATCACTTGTGCGCCAATGCCGATATCGAGTGGCGAGTCCCAGCGTGCAGCCGTTTCAACTACGATCATCCGCTCGTTGTGGATCATAATTGGCAGGCGGTCATTCCAACCACTCACGATTTGGTTGGTGGCTGCCGTGTATGCGCCAGTGGATTTTGACCAATCAAGCCGTACAGTATTGTTGCCTGGGTCGAACCGAACAATGGTTACACGAACCGAGCTGTCCTGCGGTGTGCGGGTCAGGGTGTTCAGCAGATGGTGCGTACCGACAAGGTAGTCCTGATCAAGCGGCAAAGTCTCACGGGAGATCATATCACCGATGGTGAAGGCTGCCTTTTGGTGCGCGCCGTGCTGGCGCAGCAGATCAAGCATGGACATCGAGCACATCATAACACCGAACATAAGCGGGATCATGATCATAGCTTCGATATGGGCGGCTCCGGTTTCTTCGCGGGCAAAGTGGCCGCGAAGAAGGGATTTGAATTTTGACTTAAACATTATCTTGGCTCCTGTACGAAGGCACTCATTGAGACCATTGAACCGCGTCCGCCGGCGTCATTGCCTAAAAGCGAACCGAGGCCAAAGGAATTGAACACGGTGTCGTATTTATAGCAGGCACGCAGCAGCATCAGTTCGTGCTGTTCACCCAGCGACCAGCCCCGGACCGGTGTGACCGGCTCTGGTGCGTTGGTGCAGTCAGGCATCGTCGGCAAACCGGCAAAGTCACGTGGATTGACGGGTGTCATTTCCAGACGCAGACGGCTTTCACATTCGTCCAGACCACCAGAGAACTCACAAATGCCTGCTTTTAGGTCATCATGCGTGAAGTTGGTTGCGGTGTTGAGCCGGATGGCCCGTGTTGTCACTTCAAATCCGTGATCCAGTTGGAACTGGCGGTTTGCATGTGTTGTCAGCTCTACGCCGTAAGCAAAGGTGGCGAGAATGACCGGGAACATGACCACAAATTCGAGAGTGTATGTTTCGCCGCTTTCTTCAGAGCGAAACCGTGACAGGCGGTTTTTTAAGCGTGTAATCATTGTGTGAGCCTCAGCTGGTTGATTTGGCGTGCAATCGCGCGGAACGCCTCTTTGATTTCGACACCCTCGACGCCAAAATAGTGGCCGGGAGAGGAAGCGCAGTCGCGCATGACATTGGCACTGTGTGTTGTGACTTCAAAGCCGATGGACCAGATAACAATGTTGTTCTCTTTTGCCGCATCACACACGTTGCTCAGCAGTTGATCACCAAACTCGGGCCAGTATTTGGGCGAGCTCCAGTATTGGCGCTGGCTTGAGTACACGTTGCGCTGAACCCACCAGTCAAAGTTGTTGCTATTCCAGTGCGCATAGTGGCTTGAGTTCGCATAGACACTTGGATTGATCCGCTTGGAGTAGTGGTTCTGACCATCAGTCATCAAAACAACAGTTTTCAGCGTTTCATAATCGTCAAACGCCACGGGGCGGTTATTAAATTCAGGGTCGCTATGACCATCTGCTGCAAGGTTTGCGTTGATGGGTTGAAAGCTTGGGTCAAGCAGAGCAGCTGCCCATTTCATGCCCGTAAAGATCGAGGTACTGCCACGCGGGACAAGCTTGCCGATCTTATTCTTGAGCCCCCAGGTGTCCTGACTGAACGCGACCACATCTTCGTATGTGCCCGTGGGGCAGACGGAGTTACTTCTGGTGTTCGAGTTGTAGTAGCCCCAGTAAAAGTGCTGGACCTGATCGAACGCGGTTGATGAACCTATTTCGGTCGTGTCGAAGTCGGCATCTGCGAATTCGATACAGTGGCTGTACTTATGAGTCCGATTTACGTTCAACTCGTCCATGATCTCGGGACCCGCACTCACATGTTCGGAGTAGGGGGCGATCGAGATCGACACGAGATCTTCGGTTGAATCGTTGATAACCGCATCGACAAATGTCCGCGCAGCGTCGCGCAAGTTGTTCATCTTGTTGCCATCGCCCATTGAGCCGGAGATATCGAGCACCATGGAAATTTCCACATTGTTCACACGCTCTTCGGCCTCGGCAAAGGCTGTAAGTTGAATGTAGTTGCCGTTCTCGGCTTCGGTCCGCTCCCACTGATTGTCACGGATTTCGTTGATGGTCAGCATGCTGTCTGGAGAAGTATAGCCCTGCGTACCAGCCGCCAGTGCATCGAGGTGGCGCTGTTGCTCCTCAAGGCGCAAATCGACAATATCGTGTGCGTCTTCCAGTGTGAGTGTTGCAGCAATATCGCTGGCGGCAGAAGATGCGTAGCTATATGCGGCGCTGTTGGTGACCCGCGAGAACTCGTTCGCAATAATGTCGGCTTCGGACATGTTGAGGCTGTGATCCGACATTGTGTCGCGGACCAGAACGCGCAGTTCGGCGATCCGGTCGGATTCTGCGCGTGTGCCACCGACTGTGTTGCGTCCAAGCTCGTCGCGATACACTTCGTCGCTGGACATATCACGCAGGGTGCCGTCGCCATTCAGGATCTGATCGAGAAGACGATTTTCGCCGGCCCGTGCAGTCGCTTCTTCGCGAACACGAATGAGTTCGTTTGTGCCCAGCAGTGCTTCGCCTTGGTAGCTGCCTGCGATTGTTTGTGCAGCAACGAGGCCTTCTACGTTCACAGAGACGGTGCGGAAGTTCAAACCTTCTTCAACGTTCACATTTGTTACGACGTCGCCGTAGCCAGCTTTTTCAAAGTAATCTTTTACGACCAAGTCTGGATCAATTGTCTGATCAAGGTCGGCAGCGGCCAGAACGGCGCGGTCTGCGATTTGCTGGATGCCAACGCGGCGGTATTCAAAGCTGTTCAAATCCCATGCAATGCCGGACAAAACTGCGCCGGTTGCGATCAAAGCGATCGAGAGCATGGTTACGTTGCCATCCTCGTCGCGTACAAACCGGCGTAAAAACGTCCGGTTTGCTTTATCCGCATCAGCAGGGATGCAGGTTGTCAAAAATAGTCTTTTCATCATCGTCACCTTTCAAGCCCGGCCCTGTCTGGATGACACGGTCTTTGGCTTAATTCGACGATCTGTATGCTCTAAGAACATGGCGTCATTGGGGCGAAATTTATCTATAAGACCATATTTTTATGGTTTTGGGGCATAATACGGTTGCAGCGGCCTCAGTGTTTCCAAGGCGTGAACAGTAGGCCCCAATTAAGGCTGTGCACGGCTGACGTCAGGAATGCGCGCGTCAGTGTGAGTCGTGGTTAACCTATGCGGTCGAGGTGCGGCTGATGCCTCTTAACGATTTGTGAAGAGTTTTGCGCCTGTCGCGGCGAGCAAAGCGTGAGGGGTGACTTCAAAGACTGTCTCGGGTGCGCCACCTGCGCCCCATACCGTAGCGTAGTGTAACAAGGCATCGTCCATATAGGTCTCCATTTTGCAGAGATGTGCGATGGGTGCGACACCTCCGATGGCAAATCCTGTCTGAGTGCGCACGCGCTTTGGATCTGCACGGCCAAGTGGCTCGCCGAAGAGTGCTTCAGCGTTGTCTAGGTTAAGGTCATGGGCACCGCTCACGAGGATTAGTTTGAGCGTGCTAGTTACAGTGCCCTCAAACAGGAGGGATTTTGCGATCTGGCCCACGTCACACCCCAAGCTGCTGGCGGCATCTGCCGCAGTACGCGCAGAGGTGGGCAGAGTGATAACCTCTATCTCAAGCTGTGCATCGACGGCGGCTCTTTTTACACGATCTACACTTTTGCCCATCAGTCTCTTCCTCGCTTTGCATCTTGTTGCCGCACTGGGCCAAATCGAGCGGGGAAGGTCAAGGTGGCGAAATGTTTAGAATTCTCTTCAAGTCGATTAAAAAAGTGGCACTTTGAAAACTGCAGGTTTAGGGTGCCGGAAGGTGGCACAGGATTCCCTGTGCAACTCACAAATTCAATCTGCGACCGTATGAAAAGGCAGTCTACTTCCATGAACCAACCATCCAACGAGCCGAGCTTTCGCGACAGTGTAGAAATGATGTTCAACCGTGCAGTTGATCTCATGGACCTCAAGCCGGGTCTGGTCGAGAAGATCCGTGTTTGTAATGCTACTTATACTGTGCGCTTTGGGGTGCGGCTGCGCGGGGATATTCATACCTTCACCGGATACCGTTCGGTGCACTCGGAACATATGGAGCCTGTGAAGGGTGGTATCCGCTTCTCGCTGGGTGTGAACCAGAACGAGGTAGAGGCGCTGGCGGCGTTGATGACGTTCAAATGCGCGCTGGTAGAGGCGCCGTTTGGCGGGTCCAAGGGGGGCCTGTGCATTGATCCCAAGGAATATACGGAAGTTGAGCTTGAGCTGATCACGCGGCGTTTTGCTTATGAGCTGATCAAGCGTGACATGATCAACCCTGCGCAGAATGTGCCTGCGCCTGATATGGGCACGGGCGAGCGGGAGATGGCGTGGATCGCGGACCAGTATAAGCGGATGAACACCACCGATATCAACGGGGCGGCCTGTGTGACGGGCAAGCCGATCAATGCGGGCGGTATTCATGGCCGCATCGAGGCCACGGGGCGTGGCGTTCAATACGGGTTGCGCGCGTTTTTCCGTGACGAGCAGGGGGTCAAGAAGGCTGGCTTGTCTGGCACACTCGATGGCAAGCGGGTCATTGTGCAGGGCTTGGGCAATGTGGGCTATCACGCGGCCAAGTTCCTGAGCAAGGAAGACGGGGCACCTGTAATTGGTGTGATCGAGTATAATGGTGCGATCTGGAATGAAGACGGCATCAATATTGAAGAGCTCAAGACCTACATCACTGAGCATGGCTCCCCTGAGGGATTTGCCGGCGGTGAGTTTATCGAGCACGGCGACGCCCTGTTGGAGCGCGAGTGCGATATTCTGATCCCTGCGGCGCTCGAAGCTGTAATCAACTTAAGCAATGCACACCGTATCAAAGCGCCACTGATCATTGAGGCCGCGAACGGACCCGTGACAGCAGGTGCGGATGATATCCTGCGCGAGAAGGGCACAGTGATTATTCCAGACATGTATGCCAATGCAGGTGGTGTGACGGTGAGTTATTTTGAATGGGTCAAGAACCTATCCCATATCCGCTTTGGACGCATGCAGCGCCGTCAGGAAGAGAACCGTCACCAGCTGATCGTGGACGAGTTGGAGCGGATCAGTAGCGACTCCTCTATCAACTGGACGCTTTCCCCCGACTTCAAAGACAAGTACCTGCGCGGTGCGGGGGAGCTGGAGTTGGTCCGCTCTGGCCTCGATGACACAATGCGGATTGCCTATGATTCCATGGCAGAGATTTGGCATGGGCGTGATGATGTGACGGATTTGCGCACCGCTGCCTATCTGGTGGCGATTGGCAAAGTCGCAGCGAGCTATCACGCCAAGGGGCTGTAGGATGGGACTTATGATTTGGGTGGTCGCGGCATTGTTTGCCGCGCCTGCCGCACCTGCATGGGCGGAGCGGGGTGATTTCGGGGAGGGTTTCCTCAACGGATTGGTGCGGGACCAGCCGGAGAGCGGCACCTCTGAGAACGCCATGGTATGTAATGTGAATGGACCTGACGGGTATCTGAGCGTGCGCAGTGGGCCGGGAACGCAGTATAAGGTTAAGCGGAACCTCAAGCGGTTTGCCAATGTCGAATATGATCCCAGCTCACGGCAGGGGCGTTGGGTGCGTATACTGGATGCCCACCGTCAAATGACGACACAGGGCGGACTGCATCCCTACAAACCCCTGCCCGTGCAGGGCTGGGCGCATGACGGATATTTGTGCGATTTCATTCACTGAAGTTTGTTGAATAGACGCCTGATTGGCGGCGGACAGGGTGGGGTGGCTGCGCTAGGCTGCCCCTATGATGTTTGATTTACCAGATGACGAGACGCTTTATGCCGCCCTGTTGGGGCGTGATGTGTCGTGGGACGGACGGGCGTGGGTCGGTGTGTCCTCGACAGGCGTGTTTTGTAGGCTGACCTGTCCTGCGCGCAAGCCGAAGTTCGAGAATTGTACATTCTTTGACACCATGGATGGTGCTATTGAGGCGGGCTACCGTGCTTGCAAACGGTGTCATCCGATGGCCCCTGCTGCGGAGGGGGAGCCTGCGGTCAAGGCGCTGTTGGCGGCACTGGAGGCTGATCCTGCGCGGCGCTGGGCGGAAGGGGATGTGGCGGCGATGGGGTTTGACCTCTCCACGGTGCGGCGCGCGTTTAAGCGGCATTTTGGCATGACATTTCTTGAGATGGCGCGGCTGGCGCGGTTGCGCGCTGGTGGGGCTGAGTTGGTTGGCGGTGTCTCGGTCATTGAGGTGCAGATGGAGGCAGACTACGCGTCAGGCTCCGCGTTTCGGGCGGCTTTTGCGGTGTGGACAGGGCTGGCGCCAGGCACGTTTGCAAAGGACGCGGTGTTGCGGGCGGATTGGATCGAGACGCCGATGGGGGCGATGGTTGCAGTGTCCTCGGAGGGTGCGTTGCATCTGTTGTAGTTTACCGAGCGCAAGGCCTTGCCTACTGAACTGGCGGCGTTGCGCCGCGATGCCAAGGGGTCGCTGGGGTTTGGGCGATTTGGCCCTACGGACCAAATTGAGCGGGAGATTTCGGATTTTATGGCTGGGGCATCAGCGGATTTTGAAACGCCGCTGCGGCCTTTAGGGACGCCGTTTACGCAGGAAGTCTGGTGGGCATTGCGCGATATCCCTGCGGGGGAGACGCGGAGTTATAGCGAGCTTGCCCGTGACATGGAGCGGCCTGAGGCCACGCGGGCAGACGCGCGGGCCAATGGGGCCAATCCGATTGCGATTGTGATTCCATGTCACCGTGTGCTGGGGGCGGACGGAAGCCTGACGGGTTATGGTGGTGGGCTGTGGCGCAAACAGAAGTTGATTGAACTGGAACGCGGTTTCGCCGCGCAAATTAATAAGATGGGAGAGATTTAATGGGTAAGGCACAGGATTTTACAGCGCTGCACGTCAAGGGCACGCCAGTTGAGTTGTATAACTGTTGGGACGCAGGGTCGGCGGCGGCGATTGCGGCCGCAGGTGCACCTGCGATTGCCACGGGCAGTTGGGGTGTGGCGGCGGCAATGGGCTATGTTGACGGGCAACAGTTGCCGATGGCGGAGTTGTTGGCTTTGGTGACGCGGATTGTGGCTGCGAGTGATGTGCCTGTGACAGTGGATTTTGAGGGGGCTTATGGCGATGCACCCGAGATTGTGGCCATTCATGCGAAGTCGCTGGCGGCGACGGGGGCTGTGGGCATGAATTTCGAGGACTGCTAGGTCGGTGGTATGGGGATTTGGCTAGTGGCATAGCAGGCGGCGCGGATTGCGGCGATACGGGCTGCTTTAGGGCCTGACTTCTTTATCAATGCGCGGACGGATTTGTTTTTGCAGTCGGGGGCGGCGGATCATGCGGGGCTGGTTGATGAGGCTGTGTCGCGGGGGCAGGCCTATGCAGATGTGGGGGCGTCGGGGTTTTTTGTGCCCAAGCTGGGGGATGGGGCGTTGATTGCGCAGGTTTGTCGTGATGTGGCGTTGCCTGTGAAT
>CAWVZA010000020.1:0-24139 GCA_963934545.1 uncultured Sulfitobacter sp. | reverse complement strand
TCAGTCCCATAGTCAATCTCCTTTGTTGCAGTAAATGCTATCAAAGGAGCGGCATGAAACCGCGACAGATCCAGCTTGCCTCTTGCAGCTTCACTATTTGCCCAGCCAGTTTTTCCTCTACCTCACAAACTAAGCGACGGCTTCTTAAGAGAACGAGAATAGCATTCTCTGCTGCCGGGCTTCTTCATTGCGCAAACTGCGCAATCCATTACCGCGCCCATGTAAGACGAGCAGTTGTTATAGATCGCCACCCTTTGATGGATCGAAAAGAACTTGGGGCCAATTTGATAGCGCCTCATGTCTACCTTTTTTGTGGGCCTCATAGATATATATGCAAAACAGAAGTCGCTTACGTGCGACTGAACTGTGGGCTTTCAATGGAACAAACTTGAGAGATAGGCGTTGGTCATGTGAAGGTATTAAGGGTTTTGCAAACTGCCTGTCTAACTGCTCATCGGGGCGGGAAAACATCTCTGAACAGAACCAAGACACCGACTTTGCGATCAGCAGCTGTGTTGAGGAGAAACTTGCTGCCTTTCGCTCATAAAGGCGTGTGATGCGTTGAGGGCGTTTGCTCCTAGAGCGTAAACCGAGTTCAGTGAAGAGAAAAAAGCGTGTGTCAAAGCTGTGGGATCAAGAGTGTGCGGTAAAGCAGACCAGATCGCTATGGCAAAAGTTGAGGGTTCGAGCATGAAACCAACTGCTCTGGTAAGAATGCGGCGTGCAGCCGCAGGAAGTGCGATGCTGAGCGCATTTGCGTGTGCGGCCTATGGTGTGGATGTTTCGCTCAGTGGGGTCGGTGATGATGATCTAAGCAGTACGCTGCGAGGTGGCTCATTGTTAATCGAGCAGACGCTCAATGGTGAAAACAATGCGTCAGCCTCAGAAATCTTGGGCGCAGCGCAGGCAGATTACAAACGCCTGCTTGCTGTGTTGTATGACAACGGGTTTTTCGCAGCCACAATTAACATCAGCGTCGACGGCCGTGAAGCACTGCCATTTCGCCCGTTCAAGCGCTAAAGTCGATTTCCCGTGTCCAGATCGTGATTGACCAAGGCCCTAAGTTCAAGTTCGGGCGTGCCCGCATCGCGCCAGTTGCCGAAGGTACAACAGTACCTGAAGGGTTTGCTGAGGGAGAAACTGCAAGCCTGAGTGTTCTTAAAAATACGGTTTCAGAAGGTGTGGATGGTTGGCGCGCTTTGGGGCATGCAAAAGCGACTTTGTCGCGCCAAGAGCTGGTTGCGGACCATCCAGAGCGCCGTATTCGGGCCGATCTTACCTTAGACCCTGGTCCGCGATTGCGTTTTGGTCCGTTGGTTTTAATGAACGAGAGTGACGTGCGGCGCCAGCGGATCATAGACATCGCGGGCCTCCCAGAGGGGGATGTGTTCTCCCCCGAAGAGATCCGGCTTTCCACAGAACGGCTGCGGCGCACCGGAGCGTTCAGCGCTGTTGCTCGTTCAGAGGCTGAGGAGATTGGGCCCGACGATACACTCGCCATCAATGCGCAAACCACTGATGCGGCAAAGCGTCGCTTGGGCTTTGGTGCCGAATTGGCGACGTTGGAGGGGCTGACAGTCAGTGCATTCTGGCTTCATCGTAACCTTCTTGGCGGGGCTGAACGGTTGCGACTTGAAGCGGAGGTGAGCGGTATCGGTGGCAGCTCTGGCGGGACCGACTACAAGCTGGGTGCGCGGTTCGAGCGGCCAGCAACCTTCAATGAGGACACAGATTTCTATGCGTTGGCGTTGCTTGAGCAACTTGACGAAGTGTCATTTTTTTCGCGCCAATTCGACCTTGAAGCAGGGATTGAGCGGATCGCAACACCAGAGCGGGCCTACACCCTTGGCGTGGGTTTGCGGACTGCGGAAACGCGCGACGTCTTCGGAGAAAACCGCTATACCTTATTAACCCTGCCGCTGAGCGCGGAGTTTGACTATCGTGACAACCGCCTGAACGCCAAGGAGGGATATTACCTCAAGGCAAACGTCATGCCCTTTCTGGCGGTGTCCGGCTCGGACAATGGTGTGCGCAGCTACATCGACGGGCGTGCCTATAAGACATTCGGCACTGCACGGCCCGTCACATTTGCTTTGCGCGGCCAGCTTGGGTCGGTCCTTGGGCCTGACCTGTCGCGTGCTCCTGCGGATTACCTGTTTTATTCGGGCGGCGGTGGCACTGTGCGCGGGCAAGAATATCAGTCCCTCGTAGTTGCTGTAGGAACCGACACAACAGGTGGGCGCAGTTTTGCGGGACTGTCAGCGGAGATGCGGGTCGGCGTGACCGACAGTATCGGCATCGTGGGCTTTGCTGACGCAGGCTATATCGGTGAAGAGGAGTTTTATGATGGCTCTGGCACATGGCATTCTGGGGCTGGACTGGGAATGCGCTATGACACTGCGATTGGTCCTATCCACCTCGATGTGGCTGTGCCGCTTTCTGGTCCTGAAGCGGGCGAGAATTTTCAGGTTTATATCGGCATAGGGCAGTCCTTTTGATGCGTATTATTCGTCTTCTGAGTGTCCTGTGCGCTCTGACCCTTGCTTCACCCGCTTTGGCCCAAGAGGATGACAAAGGCTTTTTGACCACCAAAATCCAAGAACTGCTCAGCGGGTCTGGAAGAGACGTGAACATCACAGGGTTCAAAGGGGCACTTAGTTCTGCTGCGTCATTCGACCGCCTGACAATTGCAGACGCTGATGGTGTTTGGCTCACTATGGAAGATGTGGTGCTCGACTGGAACCGCTCTGCTTTGTTGCGCGGGCGCTTGGAGGTGGAGGAGTTAAGTGCTGCGCGGATAGATATCCCACGCCTGCCCAAAGCCGAAGAAGACACACTGCCAGACGCGGAGGCAACACCGTTCACCTTTCCGCAGCTTCCCGAATTTCCTGTCTCGATTGACGTTGAGTCTGTTAATATCGCGCAATTCGCGCTTGGTATGCCGCTGGTTGGACAGGCCGTACAGCTGCAAATGAATGCACGCGCCACTCTGAATGATGATGGGTTGGGCGTTGCATTCAAAGCAAATCGCACAGACGGCAAACGTGGGGTTTTCGAGCTAACCACAAGACTTTCGCGCAATCAGGATATGCTGGAAACTTTGCTGGAGTTAAGCGAGGAAGAAGGCGACATTGCTGCGACACTTTTGAACATTCCTGAGACGCCATCGGTTGATCTGACTGTTAACACGACGGGTCCGTTAGATGATCTGGTCACGACCATCAAGATCGACACGGATGGCGAGGAGCGTTTGGCAGGTGAAGTGGAGCTGATCACGCAAGGGAGTGCTGCCAATCCTGACCGCCGCATTATAGCTGACATCGGTGGTGATCTCACTGCAGTCATTTTGCCTGAATACTGTGACTTCTTTGGGCCTCGCGTCAGTCTGAAGGTGGACGCCTTGATTGAAGCTGGCGGTGCCATCTTGATCGATAACCTGGATCTCCAAGCGGCAGCAGTCGACCTGAAGGGTAAGCTGCGTTTGTCGGAAGAGAAATGGCCCGAGTTCATCGACATCGAGGGCACTGTTGCGCGCGCTGATGGCGCGCCTGTCCTTTTGCCGGGTGGCGGCGGCACGACCACGGTTGAGCGGATCGCGTTGAACATCGATTTCAATCTGCAGGATGGCGATGCCTATGAGGCTGTATTCGACCTCACCGATCTGACAACAGATGCGGGCAACGTGGCGCAAACCACGCTGCGCTCGACGGGCACGATGACAGGGGCCAAAGGCAATGTGGGCCAGTTGCGCGGCAATGTGCAGTTTGCAGCAGCAGGTGTGGCCTTGCTCGATACGGCCTTGGCTGAGGCGCTGGGCAGCGAGATTAATGGCACAACCGAGATCAATTACGTCGAAGATCAGCCTGTGCGGTTTACCAACCTTGATCTGCAAGGGAGTGACTACAGCCTCAAAGGCAATGTGGCGCTTGGAAGTGTGGGGAGTGGCCTTGAGACTGTGTTGGATGCGACCCTTACTGCAACAGACCTGAGCCATTTTTCCGCGCTTGCGGGGCGTGAGTTGGATGGGTCGACTTCCTTGACGCTCACAGGAACGGTTACCCCTTTGAGTGGTGCTTCGATTTAGAGGCCGCAGGAACAGCGGATGATATCAAGACAGGTATCACGCAGGCTGACGCGCTCCTTCAAGGACGAACCGATTTGCAGATGACTGCGATCCGCAATGAAAACGGAACGTTCCTACGCGGGCTTGAACTGAACAATGAAGCTATGCGTTTCACAGGGTTGGCAGAGCTGTCCTCATCCTCAAGCCGTGTGGATGCAGACGTGGTCCTGCGCGACATCGCAACAGTGTTGCCTCAATACACAGGCGCTGTGACGCTAAAAGGGACAGCCACGCAAGATGGTGCAGGCTGGAACGTGGATGTTGATGCGGATGGCCCTTATGATGCGGAAATTCGCATAGATGGCTTGGCAACAGGAGCGGCTGCCGCACTGGAATTCAGCGCATCGGTTCCGGACCTGGCTGCGTTTGCCGAAGGGATCGAAGGGCCATTACAAGCGGATGGAATGATCCGCCAAACACCCGAAGGCTGGCCCTTGCAAACGGTTGCCGCGGGTCCTTATGACGCTAATGCACGCATCAACGGACTGATCACCCCTGCGCTTGACCTCGGATTTGATTTGATGTTGCCCGAACTCTCGGCAGTGGCCCCTCAGGTGAACGGCCCTCTGCGTGCCAATGGCCGTTTGCGCCAGACGGATACAGGGCTCCAAATCGATGCTAAGGCTTCAGGACCGTACCGGTCTGATGTATCAATCAAAGGGGCGCTAACGCTCGCTATTGATGTGGCCTTTGATCTCTCCGTGCCCAATGTACAGCCACTCATGCCTCAGGTGAATGGGCCTTTGCGCGCGACTGGGCAACTGCGCCATACGGATCGGGGGTTTGTAATTGATACCTCAGCCACGGGTCCATATGGCGCGCGTGCCTTGGTTGAAGGGCTGGCGACTGGGCCGGATATGTCCCTTGATTTCAGGGTGTCTGTTCCCAATGTGGCGCCCCTTGCACCGGGCGTGAATGGTGCGCTTTCGGCCATGGGAAATTTACGTCAAACTGCCAATGGCATTGCTGTAAATACCAACGCTACAGGTCCCTACAACAGTCGTGCCAATTTGCGCGGACTTGTGACGGGGCCAGATGCCGCTGTCGATTTCAACGTCAATATGCCAGACATCGGTGCGATTGTACCAAAGCTGAATGGCCCGCTGAGCGTCACAGGTGATGCCAATAAAACGCCGCAAGGCTGGCAGTTGGCGACCAGTGCACGTGGGCCGTCTGGCACGCAGGCGCAGATTGCAGGACTGGTTGGCAGTAACGGCAATCTCAATCTCGACATCAATGGCAACGCGCCTCTCGGCCTGTCCGCGCCGTTCATTGCGCCACGGGTTTTGCAAGGGCAGGTGCGCTTCGATCTGGCTCTGAACGGCCCTGCTGAGCTTGGATCGTTAAGCGGAACGATCCAGACATCAGGAGCCACGCTGACAGCGCCCAATCTGCGCGTTGGGCTGGAGGGGATCAATGCGACTATCGCACTCGCAAAGAACCGCGCAGGCGTTGATTTGACAGCAAATGCAAGTGGCGGTGGAACGCTTGCTGTGAACGGTGGCGTGGGCTTGGGTGGTGCATTGCCTGCTGACCTTGCGATTGATTTGCGCAACGTCGTGCTGACAAATCCAGGCCTTTACCGCACATCGCTTTCGGGTGCATTGCGCCTTGCTGGACCACTGTCGGGTGGCGCTGCGATTTCGGGTGGCGTGACCATGGGAGAAACATTTGTGACGGTGCCCTCTACAGGCCTGAGCAGCATAGGAGACATACCTCCGATTACACATGTCGGCGCGTCAGCGGGTAATCTGGAAACACGCCGCCGTGCAGGGCTGTTCGCGGAGGGTGCTGCGACCGATCCTGTGCAAAGTGGCAGTTCAAGTTCAGGCTTTGGTCTTAATGTATCCGTCGACGCACCGGGCCGGATTTTTGTACGCGGACGCGGGCTGGATGCAGAGCTTGGCGGCCGCTTGCAGATCACAGGCACCACAAACAACATCACCTCAGCGGGGCGTTTCGATCTGGCACGCGGGCGTTTGGATATCTTGGGAAAACGGTTTGATCTGGTTGAAGGGTCTGTGCAGTTTCAGGGTGATTTTGTGCCCTACATTCGCCTTGTCTCTACGACATCGACAGCGGATGGCACTGCGAGCGTTATCGTTGAAGGCCCTGCAGATGCGCCTGAAGTCACGTTCGAGAGCTCGCCCGCGGGTCCGCAAGATGAAGTTCTGGCGCAGCTCTTGTTTGGGCGCAACCTTTCCGAGATTTCTGCGTTTCAAGCCCTGCAATTGGCCAATGCGGTGGCAACTTTGGTGGGGCGTGGGGGCAATGGTGTGGTGGGCAACCTGCGGGACCGCTTCGGTCTTGATGATCTGGACGTGACAACCACCGACAGTGGCGAGACGGCATTGAGCGTTGGAAAATACATCAGCGATAATGTCTATACTGATGTCACAGCTGCGTCCGATGGCACGGGTGAAGTGTCGCTGAACATCGACATCACGCCCAACCTAAAAGGCAAAGCGACGCTGGGCTCGGATGGCAATTCATCGATCGGTCTGTTTTTCGAGAAGGACTATTGAGCGGCGGGTGTAAACCTGCCGAAGCCACCACGTTTGAACAATAGCCCGTCACGTTCCTCAGGCTGGGTTGCTGCAGCAGTGATCTGTCCCAAAATGATCGAGTGATCGCCTGCCACGTGCACAGCATATGTGTCACAGTGGAACGTGGCGAGACATCCGTGCAGCGTTGGTGCGCCATTGGGGCCAGCATCAAACGGATAGGGCGAAAAGTCATGCCCCTGTGCTGCAAAATGCATCGCCAAATCTGTTTGATCCGCGCTCAGCACATGAATGCAAAAAGCGGCAGCAGTGGCGAATGGATCATGGCGCTTTGACGATTTGGCCGCTGACCAAAGCACCAGTGGTGGATCGAGCGACACTGAGGAAAATGAATTTGCAGTCATGCCAAGCGGACCTGCATCGGTCTGGGCCGTGATGAGCGCAACACCCGTGCCAAACTGACCCAGCGCACGGCGCAGGTCGGTGGTGCGTGTAGGATCGGGGGTAAAGCTCTGCATGTTCATCTCCATATGCCGCAGCGGTGTCATGTGCGCTGTGATTTGTCCAGCGCTCTAACAGGAACTGGATCGTTCCAAGAGAGAGAAATAGCGCCCTGACTGGAAAGGAAAGGGACTGATCATGCAGCTGCTTTGCGAAAGCAAACACCCCAGACGCAGCTGGTCAATATTAGACCCTCAATACGGTGATGCACGTTGCGTACGGCCGAATATGAAAAGGGCGCCCCGCTGGGACGCCCGATTACATGACATGTCGCAAAACATTAGGCGTTCATGCGGTTCGCGATCAAATCGTCAACAACCGATGGATCAGCCAATGTTGATGTATCGCCCAGCGTGCTGTGATCGTTATCGGCGATCTTGCGCAAAATGCGACGCATGATTTTGCCAGAGCGGGTTTTAGGCAAACCAGGGGCCCATTGGATGAGATCCGGTGATGCGATGGGGCCAATTTCAGTGCGGACCCAGTTGCGCAATTCAATGCGTAATTCATCGGTATATTCCTGACCCTCCATCAAGGTTACATAGCAATAGATACCTTGGCCCTTGATCTCGTGTGGGTAGCCGACAACTGCTGCCTCAGCCACACGTGGATGTGCGACAAGGGCTGATTCAACTTCAGCTGTGCCCATACGGTGGCCAGACACGTTAATCACGTCATCGACGCGGCCCGTGATCCAGTAGTCACCGTCTGCGTCGCGTTTGCATCCGTCACCTGTGAAGTAATAGCCGGGGTAGTCGGCGAAATAGGTCTTCTCGAACCGCTCGTGATCACCCCAGACCGTGCGCATTTGACCGGGCCAGCTGTTTGCGATGCAGAGCACCCCCTCGACTGGATCGCCTTGTAGCTCCTCTGCCGTGGTCGGCTCAAGTACAACGGGTTTGATGCCAAAGAACGGCTTCATCGCTGAGCCGGGTTTCATCGCATGGGCACCAGGCAGGGGTGTCAACAGGTGACCGCCCGTTTCGGTCTGCCACCATGTATCAACGATGGGGCAGGTGCCGCCACCAACCACATCATTGTACCAGTTCCACGCTTCGGGGTTGATCGGTTCACCCACTGTGCCAAGGATGCGCAGGCTACTCAGATCAGCTGCTTTAACGAAATCATCGCCTTTGGCCATGAGCGCACGGATCGCGGTTGGGGCTGTGTAGAACTGATTTACCTTGTGCTTTTCACAAATCTGCCAAAAGCGGCTGGCGTCTGGGTATGTTGGCACGCCTTCAAACATCACGGTCGTGGCCCCATTGGCCAGCGGGCCGTAAACGATATAGCTGTGGCCTGTGACCCAGCCCACATCCGCCGTACACCAAAAGATATCACCGTCTTTGTAATCGAATGTTGTCTGGTGGGTCATGGCTGCATAGACAAGATACCCACCTGTGGAGTGTACAACGCCTTTTGGCTGACCCGTGGACCCTGACGTGTAGAGAATGAACAGTGGATCTTCGGCATTCATTGGCTCTGCGGGGCAGGTCTCAGAAACTGTTTTGGCCAGCGCGGTATAATCGACATCGCGTGCCTCATCCCATGCAACATCGCCGCCTGTTCGGCGCACGACCAGACATTTGACAGACTCTGCGCATTGGCTGAGCGCTTTGTCTGCGTTTGTCTTCAGTGGTGTGTTCTTGCCGCCGCGTGGGGCTTCGTCAGCTGTGATAACAACTTTCGCTTCGGAGCCGTTCACACGGGACGCGAGAGCATCAGACGAAAAGCCTGCAAAGACGATGGAATGGATTGCGCCGATCCGTGCGCAGGCAAGCATCGCATACGCAGCCTCGGGGATCATCGGAAGATAGATAATGACACGGTCGCCACGCTCCACGCCCAAATCCTTGAGGATATTGGCCATCTTGCAGGTGTTAGCGTGTAGGTCTTTGTAGGTAATGTGCTGTGCGCCTTCGTCTGGGCTGTCGGGCTCCCAGATGATTGCAGTTTGGTCACCGCGTGTCTCAAGGTGGCGGTCGATGCAGTTGGCGGCAACATTCAACTCGCCATCCGCATACCAGTTGATCTTGACCTGACCGAGCGTGAAATCAACATCGGACACTTGGGTAAACGGCTTCATCCAGTCAACGCGGCCACCTTGCTCGCGCCAGAACGCGTCAGGATCGCTGACCGAGGCCTCATACATGGATGTATATTTCTCGGCGTTGACGTGTGCGGCGTCGGCCATCTGTTGGGATGGCGGATAGGTTTTTGTGGCTGTGCTGGACATGATGTTTCCTCCCGAATGCATGCCTGACAGGGATGCGCGTCTGAGCGGATCACGCTGCCATTCTTGCGCGGATCATAACGCGCTGGAAGGGGAAGGAAACAAACAAGACACACATGGCAAGCCCCGTTGTAAAGAATTTACAGAGTGCGGATGCGTCTTGTCAATTTTTGGATGGTGTTGTTTGAAATGGGCAGTTTGATCTATTTTGATTGGTTTAAGCGGTTGCCTGATGTGCGGGTTTCCACACAGTAGCAGGTCTGGCTGATGCATACACAGGGTGGTTAACCTTCTTATGTAGCTGTTTTACTTGCTGAATAGTCCGAAACACTGGTTGCAGTGTAATATGTTATTGCAACCTGCCTATCTGTGGGCTTTGGTGAGGTACGTTGACTCCGAGGCACGCAAGCCTGGGCGGTAAGGATTAATCGGACGGAAGGGTGATCGCCAAGTCAGGCACCCCTTGATGATCTAAAGAAGCGTTAAACTGAAGAATACCATGGGGAGAACCACCAATGAAACTGAATAAATATATGTCAGGTGCCGCTGTTGCCGCACTGAGCTTTGCATTTGTGTCCGAAGCTGCGGCCACAGAATGGAATGTATCCGTCTGGGGCAAGCGTC
Organism: uncultured Sulfitobacter sp.; assembly: GCA_963934545.1. Lineage (GTDB taxonomy): Bacteria > Pseudomonadota > Alphaproteobacteria > Rhodobacterales > Rhodobacteraceae > Sulfitobacter. Next base: position 14,154 of record CAWVZA010000020.1, on the reverse strand, counting down.
GCGCCTTTACCGAGCATGTTGAAAAGCTGGCCGAGCTGGTTTCTGAGAAAACTAACGGCGAGTTCACCATGAACGTGAGCTATGGCGGTCTGTCAAAGAACCGTGAAAACCTTGATGGTATCTCCATCGGTGCTTTCGAGATGGCCCAGTTCTGTGCAGGCTACCACCGCGACAAAAACCGCGTTGTAACCGTGCTTGAGCTGCCATTCTTGGGTGTTGAGAACCTTGAGCAAGAGCTGGCCGTTTCAAAAGCTGTCTATGCGCATCCTGCTGCGGCTGCAGAAATGGCTGAGTGGAATGCCAAGCTGTTGATGACGTCACCTATGCCTCAGTACAATATTGTTGGTACGGGCGAGCCACGCAGCGATTTGGCATCTTTTGCAGGTATGCGTGTTCGCGCAACAGGCGGTATTGGCCAAGCATTTGAAGCTGTTGGCGCTGTTCCGACATCTGTGACTGCGACAGAGGCGTTCCAAGCGATGGACTCAGGTGTTGTTGACACCGTGGCCTTCGCCCAGCACGCGCACCTGAGCTATGGCACAATCAACGAGGCCGACTGGTGGACTGCAAACCTCAACCCGGGCACCGTAAACTGCCCTGTTGTTGTGAACATCGACGCCTACGAGAGCCTGACAGACGCGGAGCGTGAAGCGCTCGATTCCTCCGTGGATGAAGCATTGGCACACTACCTGTCCAATTATGCCGAGTTGCTGACACGTTGGGATGCGGTTTTGGAAGAGAAAGGCGTGACAAAAGTTGAGCTCGCGCCAGAAGTGATTGCCGAGTTCCGCACAACGGCCGCTGATCCGATCCGCGACAAATGGATCGCCGACATGGAAGCCCAAGGCATTCCAGGTCAGGAACTCTATGACCTCGTTGTTAGAACACTGGCCGACGCAAAAGCAGGCGGCTGAGTATAGAGCGGGGTGCTTTAGCACCCCAACCATCGATCAAGAGGCTGCGCGATCCTGAGTAAGGGCATCGCGCAGCCTTTTTCACATACACAATTTGGGGGGCATGATCATGGCAGGTTCAGCCGCAGTGCTGGAAGATTCCAGCGTACTGAGCAAACTCGACCGCATGTTGCTGCCGCTGGAGCGTTTTTGCGCCCTGCTGAGTGGCCTTGCGATTTTTTCACTGATGTTTCTAGCGGCTTACTCCGTCACGGCGCGCAAGTTCTTTAGCAGCCCGTTGTTGGGCTATGTCGACTACATCGAAGCGGCGATGCCGGTGATTGCGATCATGGGCGTGTCCTTTGTCGCGCGTGACGGCACGCACATCCGCATGGACATGCTGGTCAACGCCCTCAAGGGTCGTGTGTTGTGGCTGTTTGAGCTGATCTCGGTTCTCCTGATGTTGCTGCTAATCATCGGTTTGACCTACGGTGCATGGGAGCATTTTGACCGCTCGTTCGACTGTGCCCGCCCATGGTGTTCACGCGACAGCTCAATTGATATCAGCCTGCCGATCTGGCCCAGTAAACTTGTTGTGCCGATCGCATTCGGCGTACTCACATTACGCCTGTTGTTGCAGGCATGGGGCTATGGCCGTGCATTGGTACTGGGGTTGGAAAGCCCTGTTGCCGTGCCTCTCTCGCTCACCATTGAACAACAAGCGATGGCAGAAGCGAAAATTCTGGAAGGGGCTGACTGATGGAACCTATTGAAATTGGTATATACACGTCGGCTGGTATGCTCGTCATGGTGCTGCTTGGCATGCGCGTGGCATTTGCTGCGGGTCTGGCGGGCTATGTCGGACTTATCTGGTTGCGCTGGAACGGGTTTGATTATGATCCTGACCGCTTTTGGAAAGCAGTCGAGATCAGCACAAAGATCGCAGGCCTGACACCCCATTCCAAAGTGAGCGCACAAGTTCTAAGCCTCATCCCCGTCTTCATCATGATCGGATATCTCGCCTACTACGCCAAACTGACGACAGCGCTGTTCGAGGCGTGCAAGCGCTGGTTTGCGTGGGTGCCGGGTGGCCTTGCGGTGTCCACCGTCTTTGCAACAGCAGGTTTTGCTGCTGTATCAGGTGCCTCTGTGGCGACCGCTGCGGTATTCGCCCGCATCGCAATTCCAGAGATGCTTAAGATTGGTTATAATAAGCAGTTCGCAGCAGGTGTTGTTGCTGCTGGTGGCACACTGGCATCTCTTATTCCACCCTCTGCGATCCTCGTTATTTATGCGATTATCGTAGAGCAGGACGTTGGCATGCTTTTGCTTGCGGGCTTTATCCCGGGCATGTTCTCGGCCATCGTTTATGCCGGACTGATCATCGGCATCGCACTGATCTGGAAAAACGTAGGGCCGCCTGTGACCGGCTTTACGTGGAAGCAGCGGTTCGAGAGCTTGCCACCTGCATTGCCCATTGTGGCCGTGGTCGTGATCATCATCTTCTTTGTCTACAACCCGTTTGGTGATGCTTGGGGCACCCCCACCGAGGGCGGTGCCGTCGGGGCATTCATTGTCTTCATGATGGCACTTTACCGCGGCATGCGGTGGGTTCAGCTCAAGGAGGCACTGCTTGAGACGGCCAAGCTTACTGTGATGATCTTTACCATCATTTGGGGTGTGCTGATCTATGTGCGCTTTTTGGGCTTTGCCGAACTGCCTGATGCGTTTTCTTCGTGGATTACATCGCTTGAGATGGCGCCGATTGTCATTTTGATCTGTATCCTTCTGGGCTATGCGGTTTTGGGGATGTTCATGGATGCCATCGGTATGCTGCTTCTGACGTTGCCTGTTGTCTATCCTGCGATAATGGCGCTGAACGGAGGCGACTATGTCTCGGCTGCTGAAAGTGCATTTGGGATGTCAGGGCCGATGTGTGCGATCTGGTTCGGGATTTTGGTCGTGAAGATGGCTGAGTTCTGTCTGATTACGCCGCCCATCGGTCTCAACTGTTTCGTTGTGGCTGGTGTGCGCGATGATTTGACTGTGCAGGACGTGTTCAAAGGCGTGATGCCCTTCTTTCTTGCGGACGCTGTCACTATTGCTTTGCTGGTCGCATTCCCTGCGATTGTGCTGTGGCTGCCGACACTGGCAAGCCAGTAAAACGTCATGCGCTGCCCTCGCGGGGGCGGCGCATGACCAAATTCACGAGAGCCTGCCATGTTCCGTTTTATTCACTCCTCTGACCTGCATCTGGGTAAGCCCTTTGGCCGCCACAGCGAAGATGTCCGTGGCCGCCTGCGCCAAGCGCGCCATGGCGTTTTGGAGCGTTTGGCTGCGGCTGCGCGTGCGCAGGGTGCGGGGACGATCCTCCTTGCAGGTGATACGTTTGATCAAGAAACGCCAGCGACGACCATCACCCGTCAAGCGCTCAATGCAATGCGGCAGGCGGAGGACATCACGTGGGTGCTCATGCCGGGCAACCACGACAGTCTCGCCGCAACCGAGCTGTGGCAGAACATCGCGCGCGACGCGCCTGACAACGTCACCCTTGCACTTACTTCCGAGCCTATTGCGCTGGAGGGCGCGCATCTGCTGCCCGCGCCCTGTACAACCCGCAATCCAGGTCGTGATCTGACTGTGGAGATGGCCCATGCCACACCCGAAGGGGCGCTGCGCATTGGGTTGGGGCACGGCGGTATTCAGGACTTTGCCAGCCTCGGGTCCGTGGCAGCAGAGGGGCCAAGCGGAACCATCGCGCCTGACCGTGCCACCCTTGCAGGGCTTGATTATCTCGGGCTCGGCGATTGGCATGGCCAGATCAGAGTGAGCGGCAACACATGGTATTCTGGCACGCCAGATCCCGACAGCTTCAAACATGCACACAGCGGTACTGCTTTGTCGGTCGCAGTCGCAAGTGCTGGTGCGTTGCCAGCCGTCTCCTCCGTGCGTGTTGGTGAAATAAATTGGCTGCGTGTCCCGCTGGAGCTGACCCCGCAAGACGATTGCGCCAATTTGATCAAGGGGCTGTTGCCGGATTTGGCAGATCGGTGCGACACGCTGTTGCATGTGGCAGCGCAGGGGCGTTTGGGCGTTCAGCAGATGCAGCAGATGAATGCGGCGCTGTCTGATGTCGCTCCTGATTTTTTGAACCTGACCCAAGACCTTGATGCTGTGCGGCTTGCCCATGACGCGGTAGATCTCGAAGCGATTGATCCCTCGGGCGGTGCTTTGCGTCAGGCGGCGGAAGCTTTGACGGCATCGACACAGGACGGTGATCTCTCAGCAGCAGACAGGCGGATCGCAGCAACGGCCCTATCGCAGTTGTTTTCCTTTGTCGCGGAGCAGGACGCATGAAGCTGCGCAGCATCTCCCTCACCAATGTGCGTAAATTTGCAGGCCAAACCGCCACGATCAGTGGCATTGGTGATGGTGTGAGTGTCGTGGCTCAGGCCAACGAGTTCGGCAAATCGACATTCTTTGACGCACTGCATGCGCTCTTCTTTCTAAAATACGGCTCAACCACGCGCGAGGTGAAATCACTGCAACCGCGTGTGGGTGGCGGCGTACGGGTGAGTGCAGAACTTGAGCTGCCCAATGGGCGCTTTACCCTTGAGAAGTCGTTTCTGGCGCAAAAACGGGCTTCGGTTAAGGACGCAAGTGGTGCTTTGATCGCATTGGATGACGAAGCCGAGGCTTGGATCACCAAGTTGATGGGCAGTGGCCTTGAAGGTCCGGCTGGCCTTCTTTGGGTGCGTCAGGGGATCACAGCACTTGAGCCTGCTGGCAGTTCGAAGTCGGAGAAAGACACGCTTTTGGGGGCGCGGCGCAATCTGCTTTCCTCCGTGGCGGGTGAGATTGATATGATCACAGGCGGGCGCCGTATGGACCGCGTGATTGCAGCTGCGACCCAAGCCTTGGGGCGTCTGGCAACAGCAACAGGCAAGCCGGTTGTGAAAGGGCCATGGAAAGATGCAGAGCTGGAGGCAGAAGTCCATGCTGTGCGCCACGCAGAGCTGGACCGATCATGTCGTGAATTGTCAGATGCATTGACGCTGCGGCGGGAGGTCGCCGCAAGATTGGCCGTGCTCGAAGCACCAGGTGCGCAAGACGCACTTAATGCAGCACTTGAACAGGCTCAAAAGGCTCATGATGCTGCACAGGCACATGCGGATAAATTGGGTCAAGCAGAGGCGCAGGCAGCATTGCGACAGCTGGAACTGACGGCCGCACAAACGACTTTGGACGGGTTGTTGCAAGAAGCGCAAAATTTTGACTTGGCGCGGGGGGCATTGGACGCTGCCACTAAAGCGTGGGATTTGGCAAAGCATGAAGCAGATGCAGCCCAAGACGCAACAGATGCGGTGCAAGCAGAGCTCGGGCAAGCAAGTGCTGCGGTCAGAGACGCAACTGCTGCCAAGGAAGCCGCGCAGCAAGATGCCTTGCGCCGAAACGCAGCGGAAAAGCATGATCAGCTTGCTGCCTTAGTGGCGCAGATTGAGGAAAAGCGCAGCCTGTTGGACAAAGCGCAAGCCTTGTTTGCAACTTTGCCTATCACTCCAGTAGCACTGGAATTGATTGAGAAAACTCATTCAACCCATCTGCGCGCGCAGGCAGAAGCCTCTGCAGGGGGTGTGCAAATGAACATCGTCTATGATGGTGTCGGCCGGATAACCTCTGGCGCCAAAGTGCTGGAGCGGGGCGCGCACGGGATCACACAGCGGCAGGTTTTTGATCTGGAGGGGATTGGGCGAATGACCCTTGATCCTGGTGCGGGGGCGGTTGATTTGGCCGCTGTTGAACAGGCACAGTCGCAAGCAAATGAAGCGCTGGACGCCGTAAGTGTTTCTGACGTTGGTGCAGCCCGCGTTGCCGCGGTCAGACGGGCTGAGGTGGGGGCAGAAATCGCATTGCTTGGCGGAGTGATCAAGACGTTGGCCCCCGAAGGCATTGCGCCCGTTCAAGCAGGTTTGGCCCAAGCGCAAGCGGCCCTTGATGCATTGAGCGCAGGGGAGGCCAAGCCCCATGAAGATGCTGCCACCTTGAGCCGAAAGTTGGATGTTGCGCGGGACGCTGAGCACGCAGCCCGCCAGACATATGAAGCGGCGCGTGATACCCGTGATGTGGCCCGTGATGCACTGGCGCGTGCACAGGCAGGGTTTGACACTGCACAAGCCGCACATATGACAGCGGCTGTCGCGTACGGGGACGTAGATAGCTTTGCCGTGCGGCAAGCGGAAGCTGCGCGTGCACATTCTGCTGCTAAAGTGCGTGCGGAAGACTCCAATGCTGCCGCAGATGCGTTGCGCCGTGCAGCACCTGATCTGGTGACCGCACAAGCCGATTTGACCCGTGCCAAAAGTGCAGCAGAGAACATGCGCACCGAGCGCGAACAGCTGCGCACCCGAAGTGCCGATTTGAGTGCGACGATCCGTGCGCGTGCCGAGGACGGCGTAGAGGGGAAGCGCGACGAGGCAGCGGGATTGCTGCAGGCCGCGCAGGAGCGTGCAGCACGGTTTGCCCATGAAGCGGCTGGGCTAACGCTTTTGGTGGATGCGTTGCGCGCCAAACGGGGAGCGGCTCAGGAGGCGTATTTTGGGCCCGTCCAGCAGGAGCTTGCACCACTCTTGGCGCTGTTGCACGAGGATGCGGCACTTAGCTTTGATCCCGCTTCCATGCTTCCGCAAGGATTGGCACGCGGCGGTGCTGAGGAGGATATGGAGATGCTGAGCGGGGGGACACAAGAGCAGATTGCCATCCTCACCCGTCTCGCGTTTGCACGGCTTTTTGCGCGACAAGGCAAGCCGATGCCGATCATTCTGGATGATGCATTGGTTTATTCCGATGACAGCCGGATCATGTCGATGTTTACAGCATTGCATCGTGTCGCAGCAGACCAGCAGGTGATCGTCTTTTCGTGCCGCCAGATGGCGTTTGCCGGACTGGGCGGCACGCGACCTTCGGTCGAGATTGTGCAGGACCGATGATGATTGGGAGGGCAGGGTGAAAAAATGTATAGCTCAAGGGAGACTACGATGATCCGAATTAATAAACTCCAAGGGCTTTCGTGCGCTTTGACTCTGTCTTTAGGGCTGTGTGCTGCAACAGGGGCAATCGCTCAAACCGCTGCTGATTGTGTCTCCCCACAAGCGCAACAGACGATGAATGCTTGTGCCGCCAAGGACTACAGGGCTGCGGATAAAGATCTGAATATTGCATGGAAGTCGGCCAAGTCCTTTGCCGATGCAATTGGGCAGGGTCCCAAATTGTTAGCCGCGCAACGCGCATGGCTGACCTAACGCGATGCGGCCTGCGCAGTGCATTCGAGCCCCTATGAAGGTGGATCGCTCCAGCCGTTGATCACAGCAACCTGCCTCAGCAGGATAACGAAGGAACGGACGCTGATGCTGTTGGAGTTCAACGCATATTGACGGGGTGCCGATAGGCTTGTTGTGACACTTGTAAGGTTACGTTATCCTGAAATTCAAAGCGAATATAAACGAAGAGAGACCGCACATGCGCAGCACCCTTGATAAAATCAAATCAGCGATGGTCCTGCCCGCGATTGCAGCGCCAATGTTTTTGGTGTCGGGGCCGCAGACTGTCATCTCTGCCTGCAAAGCGGGCGTGATGGGATCCTTTCCAGGCCCGAACGCACGCACAACGACAGATTTGCGCGACTGGTTGACCGAGATCACAGCAAGCGTGACTGCGGATGATGCACCTTGGGCGATGAATATGATCACGCATTCCAGCTATGGACGTTTTGATGAGGAACTGGCCTTGGTGGAAGAATTCAAACCTGCGCTGGTCATCACGGCGCTGGGCGGTCCGCACCGCGTGACAGAGCAGGTGCATGGCTATGGCGGGATGGTTTTTGCTGATGTGACGTCTCCAACTTTTGCACGCAAGGCGCTGGACAAGGGCGCGGATGGTTTGGTGCTGGTGTGTGCTGGCGCGGGTGGCCATACGGGGCAGTATGCTATGATCCCTTTCATCGAAGAAGTGCGCAGCTTTTTTAACGGCCCCTTGATTGTGGGTGGGGGGATTGGCACAGGCAAGGCGGTTCGCGCAGTTGAAAACCTTGGTGCTGATTTTGCCTATGTCGGCACGCGGTTTTTGGCGGCGAACGAGACTATGATCCCCGATGCCTACCGCGAGATGGTCTGGCAGAGCCGCATGGAAGACTTGATTACGTCAAAAGCGATCACTGGCGTGCTGGGCAATTGGATGCGTGCGAGTGTTGAGGCGGCAGGTATTTCGCCTGACGATATGCAGACGGCAGCCACGCTCGACTTCTCGGGTGACATGCATGCAGGCACAAAAGCGTGGAAACATGTCTGGAGCGCGGGGCAGGGTGTCGGTGGCGTCACAGACCGTGAAACTATCGCAGAAATTGTCAGCGCGCTTGTGGCGCAGTATCAGGATGCTGTGGCAACGCAGTCGCTGGGCAGCAGATACCTCAAAAACTGAACCAAACCAGATTTTCCATTTCTCAGAGAGACCCAGAGATGACCCTTAGCACCGAAGAAACTCAAATCATCAAATCCGTGCTGAGCCATGTGGAAAACGGCACGACGGACATGCAGCCTGAGGTTATGGAAAATCCTGTGTCCAATTACATGGACCCTGACAACCTTCAGCGGGAGATGGACGTCTTATTCCGAAATTTCCCGATTATTTTGGGCCACCATGAGCAGCTCGCCGAGCCGGGGGCCTTCTTTACCAACGATGACACGGGCATTCCAATTTTGGTGACAAGGACCAATGCGGGTGAGGTTAAGGCGTTTATGAACGTTTGTCGCCACCGCGGCGCGCGCCTCACTGACAAGCCTTGCGGAACGTCCAAGACATTTTCATGCCCCTATCACAAATGGACATACGACCTTGAGGGACGCCTGCGCGGTCTGCCCCATGCGGGTGGGTTTGGTGATATCGACAAGTCCGAGTTGGGCCTCGTCGAGCTACCTGCATTCGAGCGGTTTGGCCTGATCTGGGTGCGCCCCTCGGTGAGTGATGAGCCCTTTGATTTGGAGGCGTGGATCGCGCCGATGGAAGAGCAATTCAGCGGCCTGAGCATGGACACGCACACGATTTACAAAGAGTGGTCATTGCCGCGCAACATGAACTGGCGTCTGGCGTTGGAGGGATTTCAGGAATCCTATCATTTCTGCGGCGCACATGAGCATACGGCCTGTGCTGCCTACCTCGATAACCAGTCGGTATTCCTCGACAAATACCCCCATGTGCGCCACGCGGTACCACTGCCGACAGTGGTCGCGCTCAAAGATCGACCTGAGGCGGAGTGGGATCATCGCCGTAACTTTCTGACGCAAAACTATGTGTTTCCTTGCAACTATGTGCAGGTGCAAACTGATCATATCTACATCCACACAATCATACCGACGGGCGTTGATACTTGTATCTTCAAATGCATGATGCTGATCCCCGAAACGCCCAAGTCGGAGAAGGCTGAAGGCTATTGGGCCAAGAACTATAACATGATCCGCACCGTATTTCATGAGGATTTCGAGATCGGTGAAAACATCCAAAAGGGTTTGAACACCGGGGCAAACACGCACTTCTTGTTTGGCCGCTACGAGGTTGGTTTGCATCTTGGGCGCAAGGCCATTGATGATGCGCTGGCGGGAAGATTGACGACAGCCTCCGTTTGTGAGGCGAATGCGGGATTGGTCAACGGGGAGGCGTAGCTGCCCCGCCGCCTATATCCCAAAACAATCCAGCCATAACCTGCATGCCTTCGCGGCAGACGGATTTGAGAACATGCTCGTTCGGTGCATGTTGGTTACAGCCAAGGTAGCTGTGTGGAATCCAGATCCTTGGAATGCCCAACACATCGGCAAAGCAATCGTTGGGGAGTGATCCTGCCAGATTGGGGAGGACATGTGGGTCCTGACCTGTCGTTCGGGTGAGGGACTGGCGAACATAGTCAACCCAAGGATGGTCAGGATCGAGGCGGGTCGCACCAAAGATGCCCTTGTCCACCGTGATGATCTGCACTGCGCTGTGGCCTTCTTGGTCTAGATGTCGGCGCAGGGCAGGCAGGATGTCCTGCACATCGGTCCCCACGACATAGCGCAGCGCACAACGCGCCCATGCACGCGATGATATGGCGTTTACTGGCGCGTCTGGGACACTAGATTTCATCGCCAAAATTGCAAAGCTGTTCTAGCCATAAGCCCGCTCAGCTGGTGATAGATCCGTCTCTCCCCAATCGAGGTCCACTGCTGGCGTCTCTCCTGCACCGACGGGCAGGTCATGTAGTGCGTCGCGGATGCTTTGTGTGAGGCTTGTGGGGCGCCACTCAGGAATGTTCAACTGACCGCGTGCGTCCGTAATGCAAGCCAGTGCATTGGCCAGCAAGATCGCAGGGTCGGCGAGCAGCCCACCCCAATTGCCTGAATGGTGCGCCCCCTCGCGTAAATCCACCACCAGATCAAAGCTGACAGCGCCGCGAGAGCCAATGAACATCGTGGGCCGTGTCGCACTCAGCCGTGGTCCGTCAGATGTAATCAGCACATCAGCGCTCAAGGTGTCTCGGTGCAGTGTCATCATCTCCTTGAGGCCCGGCGAGCCGATCTCTTCGCTCGTCTCCAGTATTATTTTGACGTTAAACCCCAACCTTTTGCGCACTGACAGCACAGCCTCTAAGGCTGCGATATTGATCAAACGTTGAACCTTGTTGTCTGCGCTGCCACGCCCAAAGAGCCGCTCACCGTCTTGTGTGAGTGCAAAGGGCGCGAGGCCGTCACGCCATTGATCGTCTTGCCCCCATGTCACGTCACCATGGCCATAGGTCAGCACGGTTGGCAGGTCAGTATCTTCGATACGGGTCCCGATCAGGAAGGGACCACCCGAATTTGGATTGTCATGAAGCGCGCAAATAAACCCGGTCGCCTCTACGCATGGCTGGATAGCTTGGGTTAGATATTGAGGTAATACATGCGCTTGCGCAGGGTTTTGGCTTTCGCTTTGATAGGCAACCAGCTTAGCGAGCTCTTCTTGCAACTTTCCGCTTTCGAAATATTGGGTTGCGTGTTGAACGGCATCGCTACGGGTCATGGGTGGTCTCTCTGATTGGCGTTAGGTCTGAATAGGTTGGTCGTCTGATGGACGTAAATGTAATGCTTTTTGCATCAACTTGATGAATATATCACGCTCCTGAGCGCTTAGCCCTTCGAGAATGTCGCTTTGCAGAGACGCAACAATGGGTCGCATTTTGTCGAGCAATGCACGCCCCTCATCGGTGAGGCGCAGCTGAAATGCGCGGCGATCTGTTGTGCTGTATTGGCGTTTGATCAGCTCTTTTTGCTCCAGCCGCTTCACCACACCGCCAATCGTCGCACGATCATATGCGATCTGCGCGGCCAATGTTGCCTGATCCAAGCCGGGGTTCTGTGCAAGGGTCTCTAACGCTAAAAATTGAACGGATGTTATGTCGTGCCCTGCTGCCTTGAGATAACTTTGGAACACTGCGGTTGAGTGTTGGTTTAGCCGACGGATGAGGTGACCGGGCAATTCGGACAGTGTGTGGCGCGCGCGCATTGGTTCATCCATTGTGATATGTATGCATACTATATTGACTCGATGGCAATGTTGTCGTTATTTAGTAAGTATACATATTATTAGGGGTGCCGTCAATGCAATATCACTTGAATGGTTTTCAAAGCGGTGAACCGTCTCTTGCAAAGCCTGCCATAAGCCCACTGTCGGGAGACACGGTGGATGCGCTGATCGTCGGCTGTGGTCCTGCGGGGCTGACACTTGCGGCGCAGCTTGCAGCCTTCCCTGACATTTCCAGCATGATTACAGAGCGCAAATCTGGCCCCCTCGAAGTGGGACAGGCGGACAGGCTTGCTTGCCGCTCCCTAGAGATGTTTGAAGCGTTCGGATTTGCTGAAAAAGTGCAAAAAGAAAGCTATTGGGTGAATGAGGTCGGGTTTTGGCGGCCTGATGGCACGGGCAAGGGGCTGTCTCGTGTGGACCGTATCCAAGATGTCGCTGATGATCTGTCCGAGATGCCGCATGCTATTCTCAATCAGGCGCGGGTGCATGACTTCTATCTGGAGAACATGCGCAATGCTGCGCGTCCGGTCCTGCCCGCCTATGGGCATGAATTGGAAGGGGTTTGCCTCACGGATGATCCTGACTACCCCGTGACGGCGACATTCCTGAGGGCGGACGCTGAAGTTGGGACACGCACTATTCGCGCGAAGTATGTTGTGGGCTGTGATGGTGCACGCAGTGTGGTCCGTCGCGCGATGGGACATGCGCTCAAGGGGGAGGCGGCGCGGCAACTCTGGGGGGTGATGGATGTTCTCGCCGTAACTGACTTTCCCGACATTCGGCTGAAGGCTGCGATCCAGTCTGCGGAAGATGGCAGTATCCTGATCATCCCGCGCGAGGGCGGTTATATGGTGCGGATGTATATCGAATTGGACGTGCTCCACGAGGATGAGCGTGCAGCCGACCGCAATGTGACGCCACAGATGCTGATCGACAAAGCCAGCAAAATTCTTGCGCCCTATACGCTGGACGTGAAAGAGGTTGCATGGTGGTCGGCCTATGAAATTGGTCAGCGGGTCTGTGATACCTTTGACGATGTGCCGCAGGCGGCGCGTGGCACACAGATGCCGCGTATTTTCATTGCGGGTGATGCCTGTCACACGCACAGCCCCAAAGCGGGGCAGGGTATGAATGTTTCCATGGCGGATACGTTCAATCTGGGTTGGAAGCTTGCTGCCGTTTTGCGTGGGCAGGCTGTTCCAGCGCTGCTTGATACATACTCTGAAGAGCGGCAGGCAAAGGCCAAGGAGCTGATTGATTTTGATAAGGACATGGCGCAGCTGTTCAGTGCCAAACCAAAAGACGCGACTGAAGCAGCGCAGTTTGAGCGCTATTTCAAGAAGCATGGTCGCTACACCGCAGGGGTCGAGACACGCTACGAGCCCTCATTACTGACAGGGGGTGACAAACACGAAGCCTTGGCGACAGGATACAAATGCGGGATGCGGTTCCATTCCGCGCCCGTGATCCGCCTGGGGGATGCAAAGCCGATGCATCTGGGCCATGCACTTAAGGCAGACGGGCGCTGGCGATTGATCGGCTTTGCCGCCGCAGGTGACGAGGGGCAGAAAGGAGGCCAAATTGACCAGCTTTGCAGCTTCCTTGCACAGGGTCTTATTCCGCGGTTTACTCCGCCAACTGCTGATATCGACAGTGTGTTTGACCTGCGCGTGATGTTCCAGAGCGATCACCAGAAGATGAAGCTCGAAGCACTTCCCGACCTGCTTTTGCCGCGTAAAGGGCGCTATGGGTTGATTGATTATGAAAAGGAATTTTGCCCCGACCTGCTGAACGGTCCAGATATTTTTGACCACCGCGGCATTGATCGCGCACAAGGGGCGCTCCTGATTGTGCGACCGGATCAATATGTGGCGCAGGTGCTTCTGCTCGGGGAGTTTGAGCAGGTCGCAGCCTTTTTCGATCGCGTGATGATACCTGCATAACAGGTTTTGTTCTTAGGACCGCTTTGCTGTGCTGCGGGAGGTCTTGAGAATTTGCCCCTGTGCGTCGCAGGTAAAGCGCAACCGCAGATCGCCATACCAGAAAGTCAGGCGATGGGTGCCTGCATCCTCATCGATCCCCGTCTCAAAGCGGCTGGTGATGGCGCCATCCCGCATGAGTGCTAGAACGTCAGCCGCACGAACGTCCAGCAAGGGGCCGAGGTCAGCCGCATTGATCGTAGGGCTATCCTGTGTGAGATCGATTTTCATTGGCCAGCCCGCTCCATCAGTGTCAGCTGAACCTTCTGTGGTTTCAGGGGCGAAAGCCAGCATCAACATTTAGGCGTGATGATTTGCTCAGGGGCAGCTTGAGCGCCCTTAATGAAAGTATGCCAAAGACGGTGCATCCATTTGCCATTTCGTCTGATATTGGACTGTGCAAGACGTGCGACAGAGCCTGCTTGCTGGATGCATGAACAATAACTTTTGCAATTTTGAACAACCGATATTGTTCAATCAGTCTGCAACAGACAAAACGAATAGAGTTATGCAAAGCAAATTGAAGACAGTTTTGAAAAGTAACGCAAAGAAATCTGACGTTTGCAGGTCTGCACGCTTATCTGTGGCCCGGCTTTGTTGCACAAATCTTCCTTCGGCCGGACTACCCCTTACCCTAGATGGATTTAGCCTATGGCCACGGTACGCGGTATGCCAAGAGCTGTGAAGCCGTTCAG
>CAWVZA010000019.1:0-24273 GCA_963934545.1 uncultured Sulfitobacter sp. | reverse complement strand
GATTGGCGGAGCAGGCAGAGACATTCGGCACATTGGCAGAGGAATTTGGCGGCAACGGATACGCCGCAACCACATCGGCCGAAGAGCGCACCAAGCTATGGCAGGCCCGCCATGATGCTTATTGGGCAATGCTTGCCCTGCGGCCCGGCTGCAAGGCTGTGGCGACAGATGTTTGTGTGCCGATCTCCAAGCTGGCAGAGGCAGTTGTCGCCACCAATGAAAAAGCCGCTGAGCTAGGCCTTGTGGCACCGATTGTCGGTCATGCGGGGGATGGAAACTTCCATGCGTCTGTGCTGATCGACATGGATGATGCTCAGGAAGTTGCACGCGCTGAAAACTTTGTAAGCTGGTTGAATGATCGTGCGATAACACTTGGTGGTACGTGCACTGGCGAGCATGGCATTGGGCAAGGCAAGCGGCCCTATCTGGTGAAGGAATTGGGTGGTGCAGTGGACGTGATGGCCGCGATCAAGCGTGCGCTAGACCCAGATGACATTATGAACCCGGGCAAAATTTTGCCGTCTGGGAAGGGTTGATCTGATGCTGCGTTGGCTGACCTTGATCTTCGTCAGCTTGATCTCTGCTGCGCCCGTACCGGCACAAAAAGCAGTGAAATACCGTGTAACCGTAAACTTTGACTGGTCTGGGGATAATCTGCCTGCGGGTGCACATTGATCGCGGTTGATCGCAGTCCCCCATCAGAAGCAATATAGCTTGTTCAAGGACGGCGATACAGCATCGAGTGGGCTGGCCTTGGTGGCGACCAATGGGCGTGTGAATGTGCTTGAGACCGAACTGTCCGAGGCGCGCAGGCGGGGGCGTGTCGGGGAACCCGTCGTTTTGGGTGGTGTGAACGAGAGTGTTACGCAGTTTGAATTCGAATTGACGCTGACGCTGCAGATGAGCCGGATTTCATTTGCCAGCATGCTCGCGCCCAGCCCTGATTGGTTTTCGGGGGTGAGTGGTGTGGCTCTGCAGCAAGACGGAAACTGGGTAGAAAACATGAGCGTTCCGCTATGGGTTTGGTCCGCTGGTGCGGACAGTGGGCCTACATTCACGTCACCGAACGCGAACATCCAGCCGCGCCAATCTGTGCGGTCGCTCTCCCACCCAGCATTTTTGACTGCGGCTGGACTGCTGCCCATCGGGACTGCAACTTTTACCCGCTTGCCGTGACGGCGACCCCTCACTTTCTGCGCTGAATGACCCTGCGAATGAAAGCGCTCGCGGGGGATAGTCGCTTTTGCGCGATGAGCAGTCGGGAAGCTTGCGCGGATTGCGAAGGATAGTTTTAGATGTTGGCAAAACTATTGTCAGGAGATGGGTCATGAAAACGCAAGTGAAAGCATTGGTTGTCGGCGGCGGTGCTGTCGGGACCTCGATCGCCTATCATCTGGCGGCTGCAGGCTGGGATGATGTCATGCTGCTAGAGCGTGACGAACTTACATCAGGCTCCACATGGCACGCGGCGGGCTTGTTGCCTTATTTTAACATGTCTTATGCCACGACGCACATCCACGACTACTCCATCAAGTTTTATAAAACGCTTGAAGAAGAAACAGGGTTGAACGCTGGCTTTGCCGTGGTTGGTAATCTCCGTATGGCTCAAACAGATGAGCGTATGGATGAGTATATGCTCTATGCGTCCACAGCCGAGACGTGTGGCGTGCCTTATGAGTGGATGACGCCAGATGAGATTAAGACCAAATGGCCGCTAATCCGCACTGATGATTTGAAGGGTGCGATTTACCACCAGACGGACGGCTACATTAACCCTGCTGATGTGACCATGGCGATGGCCAAGGGTGCGCGCCAGCGCGGGGTCGTGATTGAGCGTAAGTGGCAGGCCGATGCGTTCCATTGGAACGGCAAAGCATGGGAAGTCACGATCACCAAGATGATCGAGAAGGGCGGCAACCTGATCCCCTCGGACGAGCAAATGGTGATCACGGCTGAGCATGTTGTGACCGCATCAGGCAACCACGCACAGCGCACAGCGCAAATGCTGGGGATCAAGATGCCAGCCATTCCAGTGGAGCATACATTCATTGTCATGGATCAAGACCCTGAGCTGGTCAAATGGCGCGAAGCGGGGAACCCAGAACACCCCGTTATTCGCGATGCGGACAATGAATCCTATGCACGTGAAGAACGGGGCGGATGGATTTTAGGTATTTATGAGCGCGGCGCGCCTGCGCGGTTTGAACATGGCGTGCCTGACAGTTTCCGTGCAGACCTGTTCCCACTGGATCTGGACCGGATTGCAGAGCAATACATGGCCATGACCGAGCGTGTGCCGTCATGCGCAGACTCGGGCCTCAAGGATGACTTCAACGGCCCTATTTGCTATACGCCGGACGGCAACCCGCTGGTCGGTCCTGCACCTGGTCTGCGCAACATGTGGCTGGCTGAAGGGTTCAGTTTTGGCATCACTGCAGCTGGCGGCACAGGCTATTACCTTGCGCAGTTGATGGTTGAGGGGGAGGCCGAGATCGACATGGCCTCGCTCGATCCCAAACGCTATGGCGATTGGATGACGACTGAGTTTGCGGCACGCAAAAATGAGGAAGCGTACGAGCACGTCTATATCGTGCACCATCCTGATGAAGAGCGTCCGGCCTGTCGTCCCTTGCGCACATCGCCCGCATATGACCGTCAAGCCGCCCGTGGTGCACAGTTCGGCTGGACGAATGGCTGGGAGCGCCCGAACTACTACGCGCCAATGGACTTTAACGATCACGACAGCCGCAGCTTCCGTCGTGGCGACTGGTGGCAGTACGCTGTGGAAGAGGCGAAGGCCATCCGCGAGGGCGTGGGTCTCATTGACGCCACCGCTTTTACCAAACATTTGGTCAAAGGGCCGGGGGCGACTGCATTCCTCGACTGGTTTACCTGTAACAAACTGCCGAATGTGGGACGTATCAACCTAACGTATGCGCTGACAGGTGCAGGGACGACGCGCACGGAATACACCATCGTGCGTCTGGCACAGGATGAATACTACCTCGTCAGTGCAGGCGGCTGGACCGCCTATGACAGCGACTATCTGCGCAAGGCGATTGAGGATAAAGCACCTGAGCTTGGTTATATCGAATGCCATGACGTCACCACGCAGTGGGGTGTCTTCGCAATCGCGGGTCCCAAATCCCGTGATGTCCTGCGCGAAGTGATCAGTGACGGTGACCCCGATACAGCCTTGTCAAACAAGCGGTTCCCATGGCTCACCATGCGCAATATCGAGTTGGGCATGGTCCCGGTGCGTGCGATCCGCGTGGCCTATACCGGAGAGCTGGGCTGGGAACTGCACCACCCCATCGAGATGCAGAACCACCTGTTTGATCTTCTGGAAAAGGCGGGCAAAAAACACGGCATGAAGCTGGTCGGTGCGCGTGCGCAAAACTGGCTGCGTCAGGAGAAATCCTACCGCGCCTTTGGAACAGAGCTGGGCCGTGACGCGACCCCGCTTGAGGCAGACCTGCCGCGCTTTGTAAACATGGACAAGGATTTCCACGGCAAACAAGCCATGGCGGCTCACGGGATCAAAGCCAAATGTGTGACGCTGCTGATTGACGGGCCAAGAGATGCGGACCCATGGGGCCGCGAAGTTCTGTATCACGGTGACATCCGCGTCGGGCGTCTCACATCGGGTGGCTATTCTGTCGCATTTGGGAAGTCGATCGGCATGGGCTATGTCACACCTGAAACCGCAGTTGTCGGGACCAAATTGAAGGTCAAGATGTTCGACCAGTTGTGGGATACCGAGATTGTCGAGGACAGCCCTTATGATCCGAAAAATACCACGATCCGCTTGGACGGCTAAACACTACGTCGCCATCGCGGGGGTCTTCCTCGCGGTGGTGTTTGCCGTTGGTGTGCTGCTGTCGCCATCGCGCAGTCCGACCGTTGTTGTGATTGGCGACAGGGCCGATGAAATACGCGCGGCGCTGGGCATAGAACAGGCCGATGATGCCACTGTTACAATTGTTCTGCTCAACCGCTGGGACAGCCTGCGCCACTTGCCCGACATTGCAGAGTTGTGCTGGGATGCATGCGATTTCAAAGCAGCCCCGCAGATCTCGCTCACCCAGATGCGCTTTGGCAAGACCCGTAAGTATGTGATCTTTCATCTGCCGGATTTAGCAGATGACCTAGCATGTGTCGCTAAGCGTGCGGAGTATGAATTACAAGCTTTGCGAGCGGCACTTCCCGCCTGCCAGATCAAGGCAGCACGATTGCCCGTCTGGATATTGCCGATGGGGTTGGGCCGTGTTTCCTGAGACTTAGGGGTGAGCGCGTGCAGCACGCCACGCGTTCCATTCCGCATTGCTGCCGTTGGAGGCATTGAGGTCAACCTCGCCCAAGATGCCATCGATCAGCCCCGTTGCAGAGGACTGCCAAAAGCGCCAGCTTTGCCCAGGGTAGGCTTCGCGTGGGGTTTTTGCTGTGGTGCGCAGCCAGTATTCATAGCCTTTGAAACCTGTCAACCTGTTCTCTTTGTAAAAGCGAGGCGTGGTGTAAATAAATGTGCCTCTACGATGCGGAGCCAGCGGCGCATCTCGTCTTGGGCGACATTGGCTTCGGGGCGGCGATGCGCACAGGTGGGCGAAAACGGGTTCCATTCCATATCCAAGACTGGTGGCAGCATACCTTTCGTCTTTGGAACATTTTTGATGAACCAGCGAGCCTGCACCTCTGGGGTCGTGCAGAAATAGTAGAAGTGATAAGCACCGCGTGCCACCCCTGCCTTGCCTGCGCCGCGTCAGTGAGACTTGAACGCGGGGTCCAGAAGGTCGCCGCCTTCGGTTGCTTTCAGAAACACAAAGTTCACGCCATTGCGGCGCGCTTGGGACCAGTTAACGCTCTTTTGAAACTGTGCGGCATCTGTGCCGTGAACGGGATAGCACGAGGGGCGTTGCCCTTTGAAGTCAACGGGGTCAGCATCACTAAAATTGGGGGCGACAGGCTCTCCGACCGGTATCACAGGGCTACTATTGTTCGCGCCACCACAGGCTGTGAGCAGTGCAATCAGCAGAATCGAGAGAGTGGTGCGCATGTTCATTTCAGTGTCCGTTTCGCAATGAAGGCAAGGTTGTTGGCGGGCATTTCCCTCACGACAAAGCTTAGCCCCGCAGATGTCAGCACTTCATTGATCCATCTGTCGTCCTTATAGCCGATGGCAGGATCGGCGGTGGACAACTCGGCGTGAAATTGGGCGTCGCCCTCAGAGGTGAGCGCGCCGTTTCGCATGAATGGGCCATAGAGCGTTAGTGTGCCTTCGGGACCGAGGGCACGTGCGGCCTCTGTCATAAGTATGTGTGCGGCTGGCTGTGAGATGAGGTGCAGCAGGTTGCCGAGATGGATCAGATCAAATGGTGCATGATGCTCTGACCAGCCTTGCTTTGTGGCGTCTAACGCAATGGTGGGATTTAGATTTTGGAGCTGTGCGGTGGCTGCGTAGGCGTTGATGCTTGCAATGCGATCAGGGGCGATTTCAGAGGGGAACCAGTCGATGTTAGGGAGGGCTGCAGCAAGGGCTGTGACGTGCTGGCCGGTGCCTGAGGCGATCTCGAGTGCGCGACCTTGAGGTGGTGCGACTTCGCTGAGGAAGGCAATGATGACGCTTAGATTACGCTCAGCTGAGGGGGCGAACAGCATGGCACCATCGGCACGAGTGGCGATGCTTGCGCTGGGGGGCAGGCCGCTCATGGGCGCAGGCGGTCAGGGCGCAAGGCGGCGACGGAGGCCACATTGAGCGACGGTGTGCGGCCCGTGACCAGATCGGCCAGAAGCGTTGATGCAGCGGGCGAGGTCTGAAAGCCGTATCCCCCCTGGCCCGCACACCAGACAAGCTCTGGCACCTCTGGATCGCGGCCCAAAACAAGCGTGCGGTCAGGCGCAAAACTGCGCAATCCTGCCCATGTGGCGATGGGGCGTGTGACAGGCTCTGACACCATATTCTCATAGCGATCGAGGCCTTCGGCGAGGGTCATGTCGTCTGCATAAGCATCGTGGGGATTGGTGGCTACTTCCTCGGCGGGCGAGACTAGGAGTGCGCCTGCATCGGGTTTGGCGTACCAGCTCTCGTTGACGCCAAAGAACATGGGCCAGTGGGAGGTATCATGGCCCCCTGGTGCGGCAAGGCGGGCCATAGAGCGGCGGTGGGGGATGATCCCAAGTGGGGTGACGCCTGCAATGCCAGCGATCAGATCGGCCCATGCGCCAGCTGCGTTTACAAGGGTTTTTGCTGTATATTCTGCACCTGCCAAAACGTGCCAGCCGTGGCTGTCCTGGCGAATTTGAGTGACGATGGCATTGGTGACGACATGACCGCCATTGGCGCGGATCGTGCGGACAAAATCTTGCATCAATCGGTCGGTGTCTATGTCGAATGCAGTGGCATGATAGGCGGCGAGCCCCACTTGGGCAGGGTCGAGAACGGGTACAAAATCTATTGCCTCAGCAGGAGTAATAGGGTGCACGCCCATGTTGGCCACATCTGCTTTAAAGGCTTCATGCTCGCTTTCTCGGGCGATGATAAGTAGGCCACGTTGAGTCAGATATTCGCCCTGCTGAAAGTATTCCATACTGGCGCGGTTGAGGGCTTGGACAGATGGCGCACCGTAGTTTTCCTCGATCAGAGCGGCGGAGCGGCCAGAGGCGTGATAACCTGTGACGTTCTCCATCTCCAGCACGGTAACTTGGGCATCCGCACTCAGACGGGCAGCAGCGGAGAGGCCTGCGATGCCACCGCCGATGATGAGGATATCAGTCATTTTGATTTGCCTTGGTTGCTGTGCCTATGATGCGAATTTTTGGCATTAGCGAACGGCTTGCGCAACGGCTAAAGGAGGGATCGGTACACTCACGTAAATCCGAGGTAAAGCAGCCTTGCCCTATTAGAGTTGATGCATGTGCGTATAGAGCCTTCGCAAATCCCCCCTGTGTAGCAGTTACACAGGGGGAGTGAAAAAGCATGCGAAGGCACACGTTAAGCGTATGCTAAACGCCGCCTTTTTCTACAGCACGCTGAAAGGTGGGACGGGCTTCTATAGCGTCCACGAATGCAGCCAGTTTGGGGTACTTCGCGCGGCCATCATTGCGCATGGCGATCTGCGCGGGGAAGCTGAGCATGATGTCCGCCGCACTGAGATCATCGAGGACGAAGTGGCCTGAGGGACGCAGGATGCTCTCCATATAGGTGAAGTGATTGTCGAGTTCGGACGCGATGCGCGGATGCAGGGGCGCACCAGCCTCACCCAGTTTGCTCACATAGAGATTGAGCAGCACAGGCGTCATGGCAGAGCCTTCGGCAAAGTGCATCGCTTCTAGGTGGCGGATATGGGCGGAGGTGCCTGCATCAGGGATCATCTGGGGCGCATACTTGGCGCAAAGGAGTTCGGTGATCGCAGCACTCTCGATGATGGTGTCGCCGTCCATCTCTATCATGGGGGATTTGCCGAGGGGATGGAGGGCGAGCAGGGCAGGCGGGGCGAGATTGGTTTTCTCGTTGCGCTGGTGAATTACGAATTCATAGGGTTGGCCGATCTCTTCCAAGAGCCAGAGAATGCGGAGCGAGCGGGACCTATTGAGGTGATGGAGTTTTATCATGGAATAAGCCTAGGGGGTTTGTGTGGTTCTGCAAAGCGGGGCAATGTGGGCGTGACGTAACGGGAGAGTGGCGATTATAATTGCGGATAAAGCGGATTTGCAGGGCATGGAGCGGGATGCGGCTGGCCCGGGTTGGGAAAGTTTACGGTTGCTTGTGCGCTCCGATGGTATGGGGGTTTCCATGACAGAGACCCGCGTGCTGCCGGGGGCGGTGCTGCGATTGCAATGCAAACACCATATTGAGGCGTGTTACTGCATTGGCGGGGCAGGGGAATTGGTGGAACTGACGAGCGGGGCGGTGCATCCGAATGCTTCCGGTGTGCTCTATGCGCCTAACCCGCATGACTTACACGAGGTGCGGGTTCCTGCGGGCGGTGAGGCGCTGCATCTGATGTGTGTCTTTTCACCCGGTTTGGAGGGGATAGAGGTCCATGGGCCGGATGGAAGCTATCCAGCGGGGTATATTGTTGTACTTGAGAGTTTGCGCCTTTAGTGTTGGGGCATGTTTTTATTCAATCCATGGCTGCTTCTGGCCCCCGCCTTTGGCTTAATCACACTGCTTTATGCAAAGTGGCGCAGCTCAAAGATATGGGTGCGCAACAGTGTTATCTTTCTGGTGCTGGCTTATTCCGCCAAGCTTTGGACGACTGCTCATTTTGAGGGAGCTGGATGTACGGGTGCAATGCTCACGAGCATTTCGTGCCCCGAGGAGTGGTTTCTCACGAAAATCGCGCTGCTGCATGAGGTGGTTTTGATCATTGGAACGATCTATTTTCATCTGGCGCTGGCGCTGGCGCTGCCGCTGGTTTTCTTGGGGATATTTGTATCAGAGCGGCAGGCAACGTAGACGGGAATGGAGTGCCCTGCCAACTGCACCTAGTTGGCTGTGTCTAGCAACGCCAGCGTGGTCACAATATCGCGGTAGTTGTCCAGATAGGTCTGACGGTTTTAGCGGTCCAGCCCGAGGCTGGTGTTTTGCTGATACCGCTCTGGCTGCAAAAGCACTTGGCGCATTGCCTGTGCAATGGCATCTATATCTCCGCGCGCGACCAACTCTCCGTTTTTGCCTGATGTAATCATTTCGCGCGGCCCATAGTTCACGTCATATGAAATTACGGGACAGCCATTTGAAAGCGCCTCCAGAATAGCAGGGCCGAACCCTTCCGTTGTTGTTGGATAAACCGATGCCAATGCATGCTGAAAAATCTTCAGAGGCTCGGATGTGTAACCAGCCAACTTTATCCGATCACCACAGCCCAGCCGTACAATTTGCGCCTCAAGCTCTTGTTGTCCGGCACCTAAGCCATAAATCAAATAATCTACTTCAAGGAACGCATCTTTGATCTGACAAAAAGCCTCAATGCATTCGTGAATAGGCTTCCCCGTTAATTCCAGCCGCGAGACAGTTACGAGGTTCTTGCGCTGCGTTTCGATCCTGTGTGTCG
The DNA here is from genome assembly GCA_963934545.1 of uncultured Sulfitobacter sp. GTDB lineage: Bacteria > Pseudomonadota > Alphaproteobacteria > Rhodobacterales > Rhodobacteraceae > Sulfitobacter. The sequence continues at coordinate 15,220 of CAWVZA010000019.1, read as the reverse complement.
TGTCGCAAAAATGGGGGATCACGTGAATTTCTGCGGCAGGTGTTACGTCTGCTTCGATCTGTTTTTTATGAACGCGAGTGGATGTGATGATGGTTTCGCCTTTGAAATTCTCGATCAGGAATTTTGAGCGCGGTACGATACCACCTTCAGGGCTACGGTGATCCGCATGCAAGAATAAGGCGCGTGGAACAGTGGTAACTGGTGAAAGATATGCTGATGTGACGCCATCAAAGAAGACGACTGCATCGCCCCATCTGATCAGTTCAAACAAGCTTTGGCCAAAGATGCGCTGGGTCCTGCATATCGTGTCGGTAATCAGGTTCTTGCCAATGACAAATTGCTTGTCCTGCGTTTGAACCAGCGGATTGGGACGGATTTCACGAAGTCGGTTGTCTCCATGGTACCTTCGGCCGTGTGCTGGGTGAGTTGATAAACCATCCCTTCTATAAGTGTGTATTTGAGTTCGCCACTGCGATGAGGGACGCTGCGTTTTGTTATCACACTGATTGGGGTCTGTTTGGTTCTGTCAACAAAAACGGGGATGCCGTTTTTAGAGTGAACAATTTTGTTTCCTTTGACTGTCGTTTGATCAAATTCAGGAAAGTCATCAAAAGGTTGAACACCCGCATCAATCGCAGATTGATAGCATGCTTCCGGCACGGTGAGGTTGTGGACCTTGAGTGCAATTGTTCCATTCACGCGAAGCTCTGTAAATTTGAGCTTTTGATTGGGACTGTGATTTAAGTTCAGCAAATTTGGCTCAAAGTCAGCAACTTCGGATAGGGCATTCATGCGGTGATAAACGGCCTTTACCTTGCCTCCACCGCCAAGCCCGATCCGTTCAAATATGCTGAAGACGCGCGTCAATTTTTGGTCCTTTCAATCCCGTTTAGGCGTACTTGCTTTTGCCCCACACTGGGAGGCCGCATGATTTACTACAATCCCGCATCCGAAATGAGTTCCCGTAAAAGCCTGTAGAAATACAATCTTCAGTTCGTAATTCTGCGGTTGCGAAATTTAGTAACTTCACCACATTTGAACGCCCTGCCTCTCACTGGCAACCGAAATGATTTTAGAAGGCCCAGGTGTTTCGTAATTCCTGAAAATTGCTATGGGGGCGAATTGACGACGACACAGTTGCCCTGTCCAAATTCTAAGGGATGATTTTTAGCTTTTTCAAAATCGATGGAATTTCTTTTTTCATTTTAAAGAAACCCTTGGTGGCCTGTGGCCATGCTGTCGTGTCAAACGCGCGCCGCACTTGGTGAATGGTGATGCCCGCCGCTTGTAGATCATGAGATGCTGTAGACAGGGCTTCGGCAACGGGTCCGACGGGTGCATACCCTGTCACGATTTTCTTTACTCCAGCATCATCACAGGCTGAGATCAGCGCGTCTGACCACGCAGCATTTTCAATGATTTTAGCCTCTCCGCAGGCATCGCGCATTGCGTCACGGGCAAAGCTGCGTGCAACCGCGCCCAATGGTAGGGGAGAGCGGGCGCCAGTCGCGAAAGCACCCCATACTGCTGTCGGCGGGTGTGGCAAGATGCTTGCGATCTGCATGTCGTCTTCGGTGATCAGCAAGAGGTAGTCGCCCGTAATTTCATCCACAGTCGCAGCACCGGGCAATTGCACAGTCCGATGCTCTGCCTCTTCGGTCAATGGGACTACATTTGTATTCAGTTGGTGCAGTGGCGAATACTGCCCGCCTGTAAACTTTGAGATGTTGGAGACCCGCGTGATGTAGGGGCGTCCTTTTGTTTGTAACCCGGCGACCCATCGCCAGGCTAACGTATTGGATGCGGGGTCCGCATCCATGAGGTGGCGCAGGAAAAAGTCCGCCCCCAATTCCCATGGCAATTTCAGAGTGAAAATCCAGATCGATGCGAACCACATGCGCGCATGATTGTGCAGATATCCAGTTGTTATCAAATCTTCCGCCCAAGCGTCAAAACACTCTATACCTGTTTGTCCTCCGATCGCGTCTTCATAGGCGGCGTTGAGGCGACGATCCTTACCGATGCTCTTTATCTGCTTGGTAAGCCCAGCTTGATACGCAGTCCATACACTGGGGTGGTGCTCCAACCACCCTTTGAAATAGGTCCGCCAAAACACTTCATGGGAAAACCGCTCAGCCGTTTCAAATGTATGACGGTCCAGCACGGCGTGCAATACTTCTGTCTCAGTGATCAAGCGATGCCTGATCCACGGGGATAGGGCAGAGACATTTGTGCGATGTTCTGGACCTAGATCATAATTGCGGCAACGGTCGTACATGTCACCCGCACGCTTGGCGAAGAGATCAAGCCGTGCAAGGCCAGCGGCGCGGGTCGGCGTAAAGTCTGGGGATTCGGTTTCACCCATCAAGCCTGCAATGATGTCCTTGGTCTTCATCTTCAATCCTTAGGGGTCTGATCGCGGCAGGCGGGGAATGGCATAAGGGACATTGCGTTTATATTCCTCGAACTGATCCCCGTATCGCTGCTTAAACCGACGCTCTTTGAGGCGCGGTGCAAGCAGGCAGTAGGCCGTTAAAGCCACTGCCAAAAACAGCTGATCGGGTGTCCAGACTGGCACGGTCCATGTTGTCAGCGCAAATGAGACATAGATGGGTTGTCGAATGATGCTGAACAGGCCTGTCGTGGGCATGTCGGGAAACACTGGCTTGATGTTTTGGGCGAGTGACATCCAGCCGAGTGCGCCAGATTGAACCTCAGCGCCTGCATCATAGCTGGCCCAGATCAACAGCGCCCAAGACAGACCGTAACAAATGCAAATAAAGGTAAATGCTGCTCCTTCTGCTTGCCACCAGATGATGCCGCTGGGCGTCCAGAGCGCGAACAGGGCCAACAACTGGACAGATGCGACGGTTGCGTAGGTCGTGGTGGAGAGTGTCGGCGCAAACGCACTTGGGGCCAGTTTTGCAAGGATGGAGCTGCCGCGCGGCGATAGGAGCAGCGAATGGATAAGTGGGAACTGCGCGATCAGTGCTGCATTTGCGACAACACTCCAGATGCCGGAAACTGTGCCAAAGCTCTGCGACATTCCAAAAAACATTGCGATCAACATGGCAAGTACGGCTGCTGCAAACGTCAGATGGCAAACAATGCCATAGAGAAAAGCAACAAAAATGCGCCAGACCCCTGCGGGTGGGCGCAGCACTCCAAGTGCAAGAGTGAGCAAGCGGCGAAAGGGCTGGGTATCAGTGTGCTTCATTCTTAATGATTTAGCTGCGATGTTTGCTCCGTCGAGAGCAGCAGCCTGCGACCATTATTCCTTTGAAAAGAATTTTTGCAGACTACCTTCTGTGACAACGGAAAAGGATCAAGATGACTGAAACGCAGCTCCGCACCGCAGATCTCGTGTCGCGCTATATGACGCTGACAAAGGAGATCATGCCGGCCCTTGCACGCACCAGCCATCTGCATTGGCCTGTACGCAATGATCATTGCTTTCAGCGCATTGTTTTGGATGCCTTGTGCGGTGGTGTTTGGTACGATCACATACCACGCCCCGCCTACAAACACTTGACGCGCGCGCAGGCAGGGCAGGCAGTACAGCTTTGTGATGAGATCATTTCAGGACAGGCAGATTTGGGTTCAATGAACAGGCAATCCCTGATCTGGCGTGGGAAAAAGGTGCCTTCGAGCTGAATGTTATGACCCGCGTGCGTCCGTCGATCTCATTGACGCCTCCTAGAACGTCGCGAAATTTGTATCGTCATCCTCACTTGGGGCATCTTCGAAATCTTCAGCTTCGGGTATACGGCCAAAAGCAATCTTGCCCCCGACATAACCACCCGGTACTTTTTCATGCTGGCCTAGCGATAGCGCCTTACCCCCAAAGCGGCTGCGCAAATCATCCATCATATTGCTTACATTTTCCCACCGTACTTGATCTTGGGTATCACCCGACTGGCTTGCAAACAGATCGCCTGTGATGTCGCCATCAGCTTCCAACCCGTGCAGCATGACTGAGACGGAGCCTGGTGCGAACTGCATCCGCGCCCGCGCCTGCGCAAGCCCCTTTGATAATGCCCGCCCAAAGCTGTGGTCATCGCGCGAGGGCAGGAACTGCCCCTCCCATGTCCAGCGCTGGGCCCGCGCATTCTTTTCACGGGTCGACCTGAGACGCTGGCTGCGCATCGCCAGTGTCAGCTTGGAGGCGCGTAGATCGGTTCGGCGCAACCGTCGCGCAGCACTTGCCAACAGCTGTCGGGCACAATCCTCCACCTTGTCAGGGCTTCGCCAATCACGCGGTAGGACCCTGCTGTGACCGAACATCCGCTTTTGCGTCTTATCGCGCGGGGCATGAGTGCCGTGAAGTTCTTGCAAGAACCGCTCTCCCTCAACGCTGCCCCAGATGGCACGGGCCTGTTTTGGCGCCAAGGCCCATAATTCTCTAAAATCACGTATACCTGCTGTCTTGAGCCTCGCCAACATCCCGTCACCAATGCCAGGCAGTTTATTCAGTTTTAGATCAGCCAGATACGCGGGCAGCATCGCTGGCTCCAGCAAAACAGCGCCATTGGGTTTATGTCGCTCCGCCGCCAGTTTTGCCAAAAGCTCTGTTGCGGCCATGCCGATGGAACAGGTCAAAACAGGACTGAAGTGCTGTGAGAGCGCGTCCTTGATCCGTTGCGCCAGCACCAAGCCTTGACGCCCCTCACTGGGTAGCAGCGCACAGACAACCTCATCAATGGATCGAACATGCTGAATGGGAACCACGGTTTCGATGATGTGAAGGATGCGTTTGTGCAGCTGGACGTAAACATCAGGACGGGCCACAACAAAGATCATTTCGGGCACCAAAGTGCGTGCTTCGCGGGCGGCCATATTCGTCTTTACGCCACGTGCCTTAGCTTCGCGGCTCACAGCGATGCAGCCTGTATGCGCTGAATCGAGTGCAACAACGCCCAAGGCCTTACCGCGCAGGGAGGGGTTGAAGTGCTGTTCTGCGGAGGCAAAAAAACTATCAAAATCCAGATAGAGACGCTCGGGTAGGAAGGTATCTTGGACCATGGTGAACCTCCTTTCTTACGTCGGCATCAGATTGTTTCACTCTACATAATGTCTTGAATGGCTGTGACTAGGGGTGTCCGAACTGCTGCCGCCATTGCAGCGTCTCGCTCACTCCATCGCAAGATGTGGCTTCCCCTGAAAGCGTCAACCGTAGGCCTTTTAACCGTGACTGCCCTGGAAAACTTCTATTTGCACCACATAAAAAGGCCCCACCAAACTGGCAGGGCCTTTTCAGTTTTAGATGATATCCCTGCTTACTGCGGGATGTCGCCTTCGATACCTTCGACGTAGAAGTTCATGCCAGCCAATGTGCCATCATCTGCTGTATCGCCTTCAGCCAAAAATGCTGTGCCGTCTTGCTTGTTCAATGGGCCTGTGAAGGCGTGGTAGGAGCCGTCAGCCAATGATGCTTTGAGCGCGAGTGCTTCGGCTTTTACATCCGCAGGAACTGCGTCGGAGATTTCACCGATGCCAACCATGCCTGCGCCGATGCCATCCCACGTGTCCGTGGAGGCCCATGTTCCGTCCATGACTGCTTTTGTACGGGCGATATAGTATGGTGCCCAATCGTCGATGATGGATGAAACACGTGGCATTGGGCCGTATTGTGCCATGTCGGAAGCTTGGCCAAATGTGATCACGTCGCCAGCTTCTTGTGCTGCGGCCTGTGGTGCGGTGGAATCGGTATGCTGCAGAACAACGTCAGCGCCTTGTTCGATCAGGACCTTGGCTGCGTCTGCTTCTTTCGCAGGGTCGAACCATGTGTAGGCCCAGACGATTTTGAACTGGACGTCAGGGTTCACTTTGCGCGCGTGGATGAACGCAGAGTTGATGCCACGGATGACTTCGGGGATCGGATAGGAGCCGATATAGCCCACGATGTTTGATTTTGTCATGGAGCCCGCGATGTGGCCCTGAATGGCGCGGCCTTCATAGAAACGTGCGGAGTAGGTGGAGACGTTATCGGCACGTTTGTAGCCTGTGGCGTGCTCGAACTTTACGTTCGGGAACTTCTTGGCCACGTTAATCGTCGGGTCCATGTAGCCGAACGAAGTGGTAAAGATCAGCTCGGCACCGTCGAGGGCCATTTGTGTCATTACGCGCTCGGAGTCGGGACCTTCGGCCACGGATTCGACATAGACAGTTTCGACCTTATCGCCGAATTCCTTTTCAACCGCGAGGCGGCCCTTGTCGTGCTCGTAGGTCCAGCCACCGTCACCGATGGGACCAACGTAGACAAAGCCTACTTTGGTTTTTGCATGGCCGTCGGCGAAAGCTGTAGTGCCCATGCTGGCAACGAGTGCCGTGCCGAGCAGCAGCTTGGCTGCGGCGCGTTTTGTGAATGTCATGTGAGAAGTCTCCCCAGAGTGTTGTTCAAGTAGATAGTAGTGCTTCAGGATGAAGCGTGGAATATGCGTCCCAATGATCCAGGTGCGGCGCTGCGCGAGCGCGACAGAAACACAAGGACGACAATGGTTATGACGTAGGGCGACATTGCCAGATATTCGACAGGAATGGCAACGCCTGCGCCCTGTAGATTCAGTTGTAATTGCACCAGACCGCCAAAAAGATAGGCACCTGCCAGCACGCGAAGCGGACGCCATGAGGCAAATACCACCAGTGCGAGTGCTATCCACCCGATGCCAGCGGTCATGCCTTCGGTCCATTGTGGGACACGGATGAGGCTGATGTATGCGCCGCCCACACCTGCACAGGCCCCACCGAACATGATGGCGAACGTGCGGATACGCTTGACCTTAAACCCCAATGCGTGGGCTGCGTCGTGGTTCTCCCCGACAGCGCGCAGGGTCAGGCCGATGCGCGTGAACTTGAGCACAGCCCACACCGCGACGACTAAGGCCAGACCGAGATAGACGATGATATCATGGCTCAACAGGATCGGTCCAATGATAGGAATGTCGGCTAGGGGTCCAAAATTCACATCCCCCAAACGGGGCGGTTTGATCCCGACGTAGCTTTGTCCCAGCAGAGCAGAGAAGCCGAGCCCGAAGAGCGTGAGAGCGAGGCCAGATGCCACCTGATTGGCGAGCATAACTTGGGTGAGGAAGGCGAAGAGCAGGCTGAGAAGTGCGCCTCCTACGGCCGCAGCAGCGAAGCCAAGCAAGGGCGATCCTGTCTCAACGGCGGTGGCAAAGCCACATATCGCGCCCATGATCATCATGCCTTCAACGCCTAAGTTGAGCACGCCTGTACGCTCGACCACCAACTCACCAATAGCAGCAAAGATAAGCGGCGTTGCGGCGACGAAGAAGCCCGCAAGAAAGAGGATCGGATTGATTGCAGAGAGGTCCATTAGACGCCTCCATGCACAAAATGATGTACTCCAGCGGCAACATCATTCGCCGCTGCGAGCATCACCGGCTTAATATCCGCGCCGATGAACACTAGCGTTGAGAGTGTGTAAAATTTCATGCCACCACCTCTGTTCGGCCAATTTTTAGCCTGTAGTTTGTGAAGAGATCAAAGGCGAGAAGGAAGAACAGCAGCATCCCTTGGAACACCTGAATGGCCGCAGCAGGCAGGCCGAGTTTGGATTGTGCAATGTCGCCGCCAATATAAGTGAGCGCCATTAGGCCGCCTGCCAAAAGAATGCCAACGGGGTGCAAGCGCCCCAAAAACGCGACGATGATCGCGGTAAAGCCGTAGCCCACGTTAAAATCGATGGTGACCTGACCCGCAGGGCCAGAGACTTCGAACATGCCCGCAAGGCCAGCAAGCAGACCTGACATTCCCAAACAAAACAGAACCAGACGCGCAGGGTTTACACCTGAGAATGCTGCTGCACGCGGCGCATCCCCAGTCACACGGATGGCAAAGCCAAGGCGGTGTCGTGCCAGCAGGACATAGGCAAAGATCACCGCAATAAAGGCTGCAACCACGCCCCAATGCATGCCAGGTGAAAACGAAACAAAGAAATTTGCAAACCCATTGATAACGTGAAAAATCGTGTCCACGATAGTATTCTGGCTTTCAAGGTTAAGTGTTTGTAAGTTATTTCCGAAAATTGGTGTATTGTGGGCGCTGGCATATTGTTGTAAATTCCGTGACCCAGGGAAGCCGAAGCCTTCAGGGTTTTTGAGCAGACCCAGCGACATGGAGGCCAGAAACTGCTCGGCCACATAGACCAGCATCAGAGACACCAAAATCTCGTTGGTGCCGAATTTCACCCTAAGCATCGCAGGGATCATTGCCCAGATCCAGCCACCAAAGGCACCTGCCAACACCATCAGAGGAAAAATAAACGCGCTCTCCAAAGGGTAAAATGCCAGCCCGACACCCGCACCAAACAGGGCGCCCATAATGTACTGGCCCTCTGCGCCGATGTTCCAGATGCCTGCCTTGAACCCGAGGCTTAGGCCAATCGCAATGAGGACTAATGGTGCGCCTTTGACCAATAGCTGAGGGCGGTAGTAAGAGGCGTGTTCACCAAAGAGAGGCTCCCAGAAAATAGTGCGAATTGCTTCAAACGGGTCCTTGCCAAGTGCCAGAAAAAGCAACCCACCAAACACCATTGTCGCTAAAACAGCGAGCAGTGGGGCAGCCAGCGAAAACGCACGGCTCGCTTCGGGGCGTTTGACTAAGGCAATCATGTGTAGCGCTCCAAAACGCGTACGCGCGTCTCAATATTGCTTACAAACTTGTATTTTGCGACGTTATACATGCGCCACCTCCATATCATGCGCGCCACCCATCAAGAGGCCAATCTCTTCTACGGTGATGCCAATGGCAGGGCGCGGCGTAGTAAGCCGCCCTTCGTTCAACGCGGCAAAGCGATCCGAGATTTCCATCAGCTCATCAAGGTCCTGAGATATCACAATGAGCGCCGTTCCATTTTCTGCGAGATCAAGCAGCGCCTGACGAATGTCGGCGGCGGCAGAGGCATCAACGCCCCATGTGGGTTGATTGACGACAAAAACATCGGGCGACTGCATCACTTCGCGACCAATCACGAATTTCTGTAAATTACCGCCCGACAAGGACCTTGCCGCAGCGCGGGGACCCGAGGTGCGGACATCGAAGCGGCTGATGATGTCCTGCGCAAATTGGGTCGTGGCAGGCCAGTTGAGAAACCCGCCCGTGTCGAGGTTCATCCGCACGGCCCCAGTCAGCATGGCATTTTCGGTGAGCGACATGTCGGGCGCTGCGGCATGACCCATCCGCTCTTCGGGGGCCGCCAAAAGGCCACGTTTGCGACGCTCCGTAGGGCCTAGCGTTCCAATATCCTCGCCCTTGTACTGAACCATAGCACCCGCCACAGGACGTTCCCCAGAGAGAGCAGCCAGCAATTCATCCTGCCCGTTACCAGACACACCACCGATCCCGAGAATTTCTCCTGCTCGCAGATCAAGTGATATTTCTTTGAGTGCCATGCCAAAGGCATTGGGAGCAGGTGCGCTCAGGCCTGTGAGGGATAGCACCACATCACCTGCGGCTGTTCCAGCGCGCGTAGGCGTGGCCAATAATTTGCCCACCATCATCTCGGCCATTTCACGGGCGGTTGTTTCACGCGGGTTGCATTCGCCAACCACTTTTCCCAAGTGCAAGATCGTAGCGTGATCGCACAGGGTCCTGATCTCTTCGAGCTTATGCGAGATATAGAGAATCGCTGTGCCTTCCGCGCTGAGCTTGCGCAGCGTTTTGAACAGGAGTTTGACTTCTTGCGGGGTGAGTACGCTGGTCGGCTCATCCATGATCAGAAGTTTGGGTTCTTGCAGCAGGCAGCGTATAATCTCGACCCGCTGTCGCTCCCCTGCGGACAAATCACCCACGATACGGTTAGGAGACAGCGGCAGGCCGTAGCTTTCCGAGACTTGTGTAATCTGCGCGGAAAGTACGTTTAGCTTCGGAGCGTTTTCCATGCCAAGGGCGATATTTTCGGCCACAGTCATCGCATCAAATAATGAGAAATGCTGGAATACCATACCGACACCTGCAGCACGGGCGGCACGTGGCTCGGATGGTGCGAAGGGCGTTCCGTTGATCTGCATAGCGCCGCTGTCGGGTTTCACGAGGCCATAGATCATCTTGACCAATGTTGATTTACCAGCGCCGTTTTCACCCAACAGAGCGTGAACTTGCCCTGCGCCAATCTCAAGTGAGACGGAATCATTCGCGACTATGCCGGGGTAGGCTTTGGTCAGGGCAGACAGGGACAGCAGCGGTTGGGTCATCATGAAACCTTGGCTTGGGAGTCGCAGAGTAGTGCGCGGACGGTGCCATGTGCAATCTGATCGGGGTGTTTGCCAAGGGATTTATCCCCGATTGGGCAGATTATAGCCGATGGATCGAGGTTCATGTCGCGCAAACGCTTGGAAAACCGCGCCCATTTTGTCTCCGAGCCGATGAGGCCGATGCTTGCCGCGCCGCGTTTGAGGAGAGCGGCGCACAGCGCGAGGTCGATCTCGTGGCTGTAGGTGAAGATGAGGTGATGGGCGTAGGTCGGGGCGCGCGCGGCGAGGAGGGGCATGTCAGCAGCTGGGGTTTTTGTAGCATGTTGGTAGATGCGATCAGGGAAGCGGTCATCACTGCTGTCGATCCATGTGATTTTGAAGGCTTGGGGGTGCGCTGCCATTACAACAGCGTAGCCAACGTGGCCTGCGCCCCAGAGCCAGAGGTGCTTGGGGTGGGGGCGGTTGGTGAGTATTTGGTGGACGGGCATAGGTATAAGATCGCTTCGCGGTGCGTCATAAGAATAGCGCAAAGTGACCGCACCGCCGCAGCATTGGCCAAGGTTGGGGCCGAGGGGGATTGTCTCGAAGTGTTCTTTGCTGCCTTCACAGAGGATTTTGCGCGCTGTGGCGATGGCGCGGTATTCGAGGGCGCCGCCGCCGATGGTGCCTTTTGTCCCTGTCGCGGTCACGGTCATGCCGGTGCCTGCATCGCGGGGGGTTGAGCCGCGAGTGGCTGTGATCTCGACGTAGATGGTGCCTTGCGTGTCACTCATCGCGGGTGGCCGTTCGGATTGCCTTGAGGATGGCCTCTGCGGTGGCGGGGGTTTGCAGGTTGGCGTAGGTCGATCCGCAGGACTGGATTGCGTCTGCGAGTGCAGACCATACGGATATACCAAGCATAAAGGGCGGCTCTCCCACTGCCTTTGAACGGTAGATGGTGTGGGCGGGGTTTGGTTCGTCCCAAAGGGCCACGTTGAAAATATCGGGGCGGTCGGAGCAGGCGGGAATTTTATAGGTCGCAGGCGCATGAGTTTTGAGCGCGCCTGTGTCGTCCCAAACCAGTTCTTCGGTGGTGAGCCAGCCCGCCCCCTGAACATATCCACCCTCGATCTGGCCGATGTCCAGCGCGGGGTTCAGGGACTGACCCGCGTCGTGCAGGATGTCAGTGCGCAGGATGCGGTTTTCGCCAGTGAGCGTGTCGATGACGACTTCGGTGATCGCGGCACCGTAAGCGAAGTAGAAGAAGGGCTGGCCCACGCCTTTGATACGGTCCCATTTGATGTCAGGCGTTTTGTAGAACCCTGTAGCCGACAAGCTGATGCGGGCCTCATACAGTTTTTGGGCGGCTTGCGCGAAAGTGAAGGTGCTGGAGCTTGCGATGACTTGGCCGTCGTGGAACGTAATTTCATCGGCGGGGCAATTGTGAAAGGTGGCAAGGTGATCGGACATTCGCTGCCGTATGGTTTGGCAGGCATTGAGAACAGCCATGCCGTTGAGGTCGGTGCCAGAGCTGGCGGCGGTGGCAGACGTGTTGGGCACTTTTGCGGTGTCAGTGGCGGTGATTTTGATCTGCTCAATAGGCACGCCGAATTCGGAAGCTGCGATCTGGACGATCTTCTGGAACAGTCCTTGGCCCATCTCGGTTCCGCCGTGGTTCAGGTGGATTGAGCCGTCTTGGTAGACATGGACCAGTGCGCCAGCTTGGTTCAGGTGCGTAAGGGTGAAGGAGATGCCAAATTTGACAGGAGTCAGAGCGATGCCGCGTTTGAGGATCGGGTTTTGCGCGTTCCATTCGGTGATGGTTTTGCGGCGCTCGTGATAGTTGGCGCTGGTGGTTAGGCGCTCGGTAAGAGCGTTGATGATGCAATCGGTGACGGGTTGTTGGTAGGGGGTTGTTTGGGCGGCGTTGTCGTCGCTGTAGTAGTTGGCGCGGCGTACTTGGAGCGGATCGAGGCCAAGATGAGCGGCAATGTGGTCCATGACACGTTCGATCCCCACGATCCCTTGGGGGCCGCCAAAACCGCGAAAGGCGGTGGCGCTTTGGGTATTGGTTTTGAGACGGTGCGACGTGATGCGGATGTTGTTGAGGTGGTATGCATTGTCGGCATGCAGCATGGCGCGGTCGGCCACGGGCAGGCTCAGGTCCATGGCCCAGCCGCAGCGCGCGTAATGGGTGAAATCAAGGGCTGTGATGCGGCCCGTGTCGTCAAAGCCCGCGTCATAAGTTACGCGAAAATCATGGCGCTTGCCCGTAATCATCATGTCGTCGTCGCGGTCATAGCGCATTTTGCAGGGCTGACCTGTGTGGCGTGCTGCAACGGCACATGCGACTGCTAAGGCATTACCTTGGCTTTCTTTTCCACCAAATCCACCGCCCATGCGACGGGTCTCTACACGCACCGAATGCATGGGCAGGCCGATGGCCTCAGCCACTTTATGCTGAATTTCCGTGGGATGCTGGGTGGAGCTGTGGATGAGCATATCGCCATCTTCACCAGGGAGTGCGAGGGCGGCTTGACCCTCAAGATAGAAATGCTCTTGGCCACCAATTTCCAGTGATCCGGTGAGGCGGTTTTGGGCCTTTGGTAGGGCGGCATCGGTATCGCCTTTGGCATAGATACGTGGGCCGTCCTCGAAGCGGCTGTCGGCTTCCATGGCTTGATCAATGGTGAGGATCGGGGTTTCCGGTGTGATGTGGGGTTGTACCAAACGGGCGGCTTTGCGTGCGGCGCGGTGGCTGGTTGCGATCACGAGGAAAAGAGGCTGGCCAATGTAGTGGACTGCACCCGTGGCAAGGAGCGGCTCGTCGTGGTTGGACGGTGAGACATCATTGGCAAAAGGCAAGTCACCGGCGGTCAGTACAGCGATGACGCCTTCGGCATTGCGCGCATCATCGACGTTCAACGCTGTGAATGTGCCACGGGCGTGATCGCTGAGGCCAAAGGCAAGGTGGAGGGTGCCGGTGGGTGTGGCGATGTCATCGACATAGCGAGCGGCGCCCGTGACATGAAGGGCTGCTGCATCATGGGGGAGGGGTTTTCCTGTGCTCATGACGTCACCTCGTGGAGGTCCGTGGCAGTGCCGTTGAAGGTGTGAAACGCACGGAGTAGAGCTGCTTGTGCCACTTGCATGCGGTAGTCTGCCGAGGCCCGCATGTCGGACATTGGCGTAAAGTCATCTGCTAGGGCGGCCATCGCATTCTGGATAATCGGGAGCGTCACGGGTTTGCCTGTCAAAGCGGCTTCAGCGTTCGCAGCGCGGGCGGGGGTGCCAGCCATGCCGCCAAATGCGAGGCGCGCTTGACCGAAAATACCTGATTCAACAGGTAGGTTAAGGCATGCGCAAACGGCTGAGATGTCTTGGTCAAAGCGTTTGGATATCTTGGTGCAGTGGAGTGTATCGGGTTGTTTTCGAACGGTTATGACCTCAATGAATTCGCCGCGCTGGCGGTCCTGTTTGCCGTAGGCGATAAAGAAATTTTCTAGTGGTATTTCGCGGCGGGTGTTTTCCATACGCAGGTGTAGGGTAGCGCCCAGTGCGATCATGGCGGGTCCGCTGTCTCCAATGGGTGAGCCGTTTGCGATATTCCCGCCCAAAGTTGCTGCAGCGCGCACTTGCGTCGAGCCGTAGCGCCGAAGCATTTGGCCGAGGCTGGGAAAGTGCGGCGCGAGGGTGCGTTCAAGCTCGGCGATGGTGGTCATGGCTCCGATGCGCCAGTGGGTATCGGTTTGGGTGATGCCATGCAGGTCGGCGCATTGGTTGAGAAAAATTGGAGTGGTGATCTCGCGAAGTTGTTTGGTCACCCAGAGGCCAACGTCTGTGGCACCTGCTATTAGGGTGGCGTCAGGATTGGCAGCGTAGAGCCTCGCCAAATCGTCTGAGGATTTGGGGGCTGCCTCGTCTGCACGCTTTGTTGCTGGATGTTTGGCCAAGCGAAGTAAATGTTCAGGAACTGGGTGCGCCTCCGCTGCTTGGGCCGCGCGGATAATCGGGGCGTAACCGGTGCAGCGGCATAGATTGCCGGCCAAAGTGGTGTCGTGGTCGGTGTCCCCGTTGACGTGGGCGGTGGCCATGCTCATCGCAAAACCGGGCGTGCAAAAGCCACATTGGCTGCCGTGGTGTGTGATCATTTCAGACTGCACGGGGTGGAGGGGTCCGCCTTTTGGGCTGAGTCCTTCGACAGTGGTGACATGTTTGCCGTGCAGTTGGGGGAGAAACAGGATGCACGCGTTGAGCGGGTGGTGACCATTTGCATCAGTGACCATCACTGTGCAGGCGCCGCAATCGCCCTCGTTGCAACCCTCTTTCGTGCCTGTCAGGTGGCGCTCTTCGCGCAGCCAGTCAAGGAGAGTTGTTGTCGGCTTTGGCTCTGTCAAAGTGACGGAGGTGCCGTTGAGCATAAATATGATTTGCATGGGGGTGACCCCGCCGCGGTACCTGTTGTTGGTCTGTGCAGCCCTCGATGCGGCGTAGAGGGCGAACGAGAGTAAGCTACGGCGTGGGGCTGGGATTCGGCAAGGGGTTGATTGGTTTGATGAGCCAAGCGTGATTTCGCTGTAGAGGGTCCGTGCGATCCAAGTTAGAGTTTGGGTATGACAAAAGCACCTCGATTCATTCACCTGCGCACGCATTCCGAATACTCTTTGTTGGAGGGGGCGCTGCGGTGTAAACAGCTGCCTGATATGTGCGTGAAAGCGGGCATGCCTGCGATGGCACTGACTGATACGAACAACATGTTCGCGGCCCTCGAGTTTTCCATCGGAATGTCGGGAGCGGGGGTGCAGCCCATCATCGGCTGTCAGGTCGATCTGGAATATGTGAGCGCTGCACCCGGTGAGAAGGTGCGGCCGCCGGCACCCGTTGTACTGCTGGCGCAGAGTGAACGGGGCTATGAGCATTTGATGAAGCTCAACTCGTGTCTCTATCTCGACAAAGGCGGGGCGATCCCACAGGTGACGATGGCCGAGCTGGCGGCACATTCCGAGGATGTGATTTGTTTGACGGGT
>CAWVZA010000018.1:0-24468 GCA_963934545.1 uncultured Sulfitobacter sp. | reverse complement strand
GGATAAAATCCGCGAAGTCATCGGTTCTGGCGGTAAAGTTATCCGCGAGATCGTCGAAGTGTCCGGCGCAAAAGTCGACATCAACGACGAAGGCATCATCAAGATCGCGTCAGCAAACGCCGACTCGATCAAGAAAGCCTACGACATGATCTGGTCCATCGTGGCCGAGCCAGAAGAAGGTGCCGTCTATACCGGTACCGTTGTGAAGATCGTCGATTTCGGCGCCTTCGTGAACTTCTTTGGCAAGCGCGACGGCCTGGTCCACGTATCCCAGATCGAAAACCGCCGCCTGAACCATCCTTCAGACGTTCTGAAAGAAGGTCAGGAAGTGAAAGTGAAGCTCTTGGGCTTTGACGATCGCGGCAAGGTTCGTTTGTCCATGAAAGTGGTCGATCAGGAAACTGGCGAAGAAGTAAAAGAGGAAGCGAAAAAAGAAGACTAAGTCCTACTTTCTTATTCGACAGAAGGCCCCTGTGGAAACGCGGGGGCCTTTTACTTTGTGGGATCGATTTATTCTGTTTCAGAAGAAGCAACCAAATGGGGTCAGTTGCCAAACGTAACCTGTAGGAGCGCGCCTCTCTGCATAATGGATTGAACATCTTAGTCGTGGAAACCATCAGTGAGCCCCTGCTCCATGCGCACATAACGCCCGACTGCAACTGGGCCGCAAATATGTCATTTTCAAAGGATGCTTACAGACAATACGCTCACTTTTGAGCAGTTGAGCTCTGCTTCGAAACAATGTGCTTTCGCAGAACACGGCTGAAATCAAAGCCATCTCCATTCCAGCACTTCCGTTTTGCCGAATTATAAGTGTAATACTTAGATATGCTGCGCTTTCATCGTTATTTTAGCTGCTTAGTTGGGGCGAACCAGACTTATGGAATAAGGGATTTTCCGTTAAAGTTAATTAAATCCAATAGAATCACATTTCTCACGGAGGCACTGCCATGTCCTTACTTGATCGCCGAACCCTAATTTTATCTGGTGCCACAGCACTCCTCGCTGGCCCTGCCTTTGCCTATACAGCTCCCAACCATTTGCGCCCCCGCATCGTGGAAATCAAAGACTGATTTCGTCCAAACGAAATCCATGTCGACCCCGGTCATTTCGCACTCTACTGGACGCTACCGGACGGCAAAACGATATGGTATTCCGTAGGCATCGGCACCGCAGGCCGTTACAGTTCTGGGACTTTCCGCATCCGCCGCAAGGCCCAGTGGCCCAGCTGGACCCCAGCGATGATCCGCCGCGAGCCACATATCTATGCAAAACATGCAGCGGGCATGAAGGGAGGCGGCGTGAACCCCCTCGGTGCACGCGCCCTCTATCTCTATAGTGGTGATCGCGATACGTACTTGCGCATCCAAGGCACGCCAAAACCACAGACCGTTGCCGCACGCGTTTCAAACGGCTGTGTGCGGATGATCAATGAACATGTGATTGACCTCTACAATCGCGTGCCAAATGGCACTCGCGTGGTCTTCCACTAGAAAACATCTTGCCCTCAAAACGAAAAAGCCCCGGAGTCATGCGGGGCTTTCTTGTTTCAGCGCTACACGATCAATCTGGCAGTTTCGCCGTGCGCAGATACGGTAGAACCGTCTTAAATGATCCAAACTTCGCCGCGGCATCCGCGTCCGATACTGCAGCGGGGATGATAACATCATCGCCCACGTTCCAGTTTGCAGGCGTCGCCACTCCATGACCTGCTGACGTCTGCAACCCGTCCAACGCGCGCAAAACTTCGGCAAAGTTACGGCCCACCGTCATCGGATATGTCATAGATAACTTGAGCTTTTTGTCTGGCCCGATGATGAAAACCGATCGTACCGTGGCACTGTCCGCAGGGGTGCGCCCATCAGGCAGATATGCCTCTGCAGGCAGCATATCAAACGCCTTGGACAGCGTGAGATCCGTATCAGCAACGATTGGAAAGCCCGCCTTGGCTCCGCCTACAGTCTCGATATCGGTCTTCCACTTTTTGTGGTCCTCAACACCATCTACAGAGACACCCAAAACTTTGGTCCCGCGCTTTTCCCACTCATCCGCCAACTGCGCCACGGCACCAAATTCGGTTGTGCACACAGGGGTAAAATCCTTGGGGTGCGAGAATAGAATAGCCCAGTTTTCGCCCACAAACTCATGCAAGCTGACTGTGCCTTGGTCTGTTTCTACCGTCAGATCAGGGATCGTGTCGTTGATACGCAAACTCATAGCAGCGTCCTCCATTAATATTCCATTACCCGATACCTAGTCATTCATACGCCAAGTTTCACCCCCCATCTTGCAGGCACCAAGCCGTAGTGCCACAGTGCGTGCAAATCTCATCTAAGGAGCATCATCATGCCAGAGAACCGCAACTTCTACATCAACGGCGCGTGGGTTGCCCCCGCAGCCGCCAACGATTTCGCCGTCATTGACCCTTCCACCGAAGAGCAATGCGCCACCATATCGCTCGGCGATCAGGCCGATACCGACACCGCCGTGAACGCCGCGCGCGCCGCCTTCGACAGCTGGTCCCAAACTTCCAAGGAAGAGCGTACCGCACTGATTGAAAAACTGGCCATGATCTATGACGCACGCCAAGAAGAAATGGCCCAAGCCATGTCCATGGAAATGGGCGCACCCATCCTGCTGGCACGTCAGCAACAAGTCGGCGCAGGCAGCTGGCACATCGGCGGCTTCCTCAACGCATTCAAGGATTTCTCGTTCGAGCGTGACTTCACCGCCTCTGAGAAGACCCTGCTGGAGCCGATTGGCGTTTGCGCCCTGATCACGCCTTGGAACTGGCCGATGAACCAGATCATCCTCAAAGTGATCCCAGCCCTCGCCACAGGCAACACAGTCGTCCTGAAGCCTTCCGAAATCGCACCACTATCGGGCTTGCTGTTCGCCGAGTTCGTGCATGAGGCAGGCTTCCCTGCTGGCGTGTTCAACCTCGTCAACGGCGACGGCCCCAGTGTCGGCAGCCAGCTGTCGGCGCATCCAGAAGTCGACATGGTCAGCTTCACAGGCTCCACCCGCGCAGGCATCGCGATCTCCAAAGGCGCCGCAGACACGCTCAAGCGCGTCTCGTTGGAATTGGGCGGCAAAGGCGCGAACATCATCTTTGAAGACGCAGACCCAAAAGCGGCCAAACAAGGTGCCATCCGCTGCTTCCGCAACTCGGGTCAGTCGTGCAATGCACCAACCCGCATGCTGGTCCACAAATCCCGCTATGACGAAGCCGTGGCCACCGCATCCGAAGTCGCAACCAACACCCACGTTGGCCCCGCGTCTGAAGAAGGCAAACAGATCGGCCCCGTCGTCTCCGAGGCACAATACAACAAGATCCAAGGCCTCATCGAAGTCGGCATGTCTGAGGCACGCCTCACCGCAGGTGGCCTTGGTCGCCCAGACGGGCTCAACCGCGGCTACTACGTCAAGCCAACGGTATTCGCAGACGTCAACAACACGATGACAATCGCGCGCGAAGAAGTGTTCGGCCCCGTCCTGTCGATCATCCCCTTCGAGACCGAAGAAGAAGCAATCGCGATCGCCAACGACACGCCCTACGGCCTGACCAACTACATCCAGACCTCCGATGACGAGAAACGCCGCCGTGTCGCGCGCCGCTTGCGTTCAGGTATGGTTGAGACAAACGGCAAAGGCTTCGCCCAAGGCTCGCCCTTTGGTGGATACAAACAGTCTGGCAATGGTCGCGAAGGTGGCGTCTTTGGCCTTGAGGAGTTCCTCGAAGTCAAAGCTGTTTCTGGCTGGGCTGCTGAATAAGCTTCCAACAAAAGCTGCTGCAAAGAAAAAGAGGGCTGCCTGCGGCCGGCCCTTTTTCATTTACGTCACCATGAATATGCAGAAAGTACCTGATACCTTAGAATGGCGCCTTGCTTCGGATACGGGTGGACTGGCCACCGTCAGGATGTTTGAACCGCAGTTCTTCAGAGTGCAGCATCATGCGCGGAAAATCTTTGGCCGCGCCCTCCGCATAAAACGGATCACCCAATATCGGGTGCCCAAGGCTCAGCATATGCACGCGCAGCTGGTGACTGCGTCCTGTGTGTGGAGACAGACGCACACGCGCTGTCTCGCCTTCGTCCTTCACCATCCGCCAATCGGTTTGCGCAGGCTTACCCGTTTCAAGGCATACCATTTGGCGCGGACGGTTGAGCCAATCTACGATCAAAGGGAGATCAATCGTTCCCTTCTTTTCCGCAGGGACACCCCAAACACGGGCAATGTACGTTTTCTTTGTCATCCGCTTTTCAAATTGCAGATTGAGGTGCCGCTGTGCATGACGTGTCAGGCCAAAGATCATCACACCCGACGTATCACGGTCCAGCCTGTGCACCAGCAGCGCATCAGGAAACGCTGCCTGCAAGCGCGTCAACAAACAATCAGCAAGCTCCGGCCCTTTACCCGGCACCGACAGAAGGCCAGCAGGCTTATCGACCAGAATAACTTCATGATCGAGGTGCAGGATTTCAAGCGGGTCCATCGGGGGGGTATACGTTGCGTCCATAGCCGCCTCAGTCCCATGTGCGGGGTAGGTTTTCAACCCGCTCCGTGCCACGTTGTGTGCAAACGGGAGAACCACAATGCATCCAACCATCCAGAAGTTTCACGACCTTGTCCTCGCCCATGACCACAGCGGCGTGCCAGCACTTATGGCGGATGACGTCAAGTTCCAGCCACCAACCTATTGGGCCACATGGAATGGCCGCGATGCTGTGGCTGCTGTGCTGGAGCATGTGAATGAAGTCTTCACCGACTTTGAGTACCGCCGCGTCATGGGGTCAGGCAATGATTGGGCGTTGGAGTTTCAGTGCAAGGTCGAGGGGCTGGACTGCGTTGGCGTAGACCTGTTCACGCTCAACGACGATGGCCAAATCCAGATTATGGAAGTTGTCATGCGCCCCCACAAAACCATCGGCGCCCTGCGCGCTGCCATGAAAGAGCGTGTGTCCAAAGATCCTGCCTTTATGAAGCATAAATCAGCTCTGAGCTAAGCGCTTTGCTTTCATTTGTTGGATCATCGAAACAGTGTAAATGACCAAAGCGATCCAGATCAACGGCAGCGCAATCGCACGCGCGCGGCCAAATGGCTCGCCGAAAATGAATACTGCGTTGAGCATGATCATCGTAGGTGCAATATATTGCATAATACCGATGGTGGACAGGCGTAGCAGCTTGGCACCATTGGCATAGCACAGCAGCGGAACCGCGGTGACCAACCCACAGCCCAGAAGCAGCCACGTGTCCGCGCTATCGCCCAGAAACTTCGCTCCCCCCGTGCTCCCCATATAAACCGCATAGGCCAGTGCTGGAGGCAGCAAAAGGAGCACCTCCATCAGGAACCCTTGGTTCGGGCCAATCGGCAGACTCTTTTTCGCAAGCGCATAAAAACCCCATGTGAGCATCATGCCAAAGGCCAGCCATGGCGTCTCTTCGGCGTCCACAATCAGCACCAGCACTGCCACGCTCACAATCGCCACGGCGACCCATTGCATGCGGTGCAGCTTTTCCCCAAGCAATACTGCCGCCAGAAAGACGCTAAATAGCGGATTTATGTAATATCCAATCGCCGCGTCCAGCGCGCGGTCCGTCACAATCGCATAGACATAGATCCCCCAGTTGAGCGAGATCAGCGCCGCCGTGACACAGCCCATGGCCAACATGCGCGGGTTACGAAATGCCTCGCGCAGGGTCGCCGTTCGGCCCAACAGGATCAACACCACCGCCGCAATCGGCACAGACCATATGATGCGATGCGCGATCACTTCAGCCACAGGAATATGGCTCAGCAGCTTTATATAAAGCGGCAAAAATCCCCAGAGCACATAAGCACCACCTGCAAACAGCAGGCCTTGAGGCGTGTCTTGATCTGTAATTGGGGTGCTCATATCAGTCTCCTTACCCCACAGCGTTAGGGCAAAAAAGGGGGCAAGGGAAAGCCCTCAATTGTACCGCTACACTTTCACGCGTGCAGAGGTGGGATCATACATCGGCTTGAGCGAGGCCTCAGCCTTCACCCGCGTCCCCATCACATCAATCTCATAGGTGGAGGCCAGCACATCGACGGGCTTTTCGCCCTTACAAGGGACATAGCCAAGGCCCATCGCAGCACCCAGATGATGCCCATAGGAGCCAGAGCTGAGGTAACCAACAATCTCTCCATCCCGCAGCACAGGCTCGTTGTGATACAAGAGCGGCTCAGGGTCCGTCAGCTTGAACTGAACCATGCGCATGTCCAGCCCCGCTTCCTTCTTCTCCAGCACTGCCTCACGCCCGATGAAATCAGGTTTGCTAGTCTTCACAGCAAAGCTAAGCCCCGCCTCCAGTACATGATCCTCTGACGTGATGTCATGGCCAAAGTGGCGGAAGCCCTTCTCGATGCGGCAGCTGTCCATCATATGCATCCCGCAGAGCTTGAGGTCAAAATCCTGCCCCGCCTGCGCCAGCGTCTCGAACACATGGGCGGACTGATCCGCACTCACATAGATTTCCCAGCCCAGCTCCCCCACGTATGTCACGCGGTGCACACGGGCCAGACCCATGCCGATCTCGATCTCCTGCGCTGTGCCAAACGGGTTCACATCATTGCTGAAATCATTGGGAGACACAGCTTGCAGAACTTCACGCGCGCGCGGCCCCATGATCGCCAGAACACCTTCGCCTGCCGTCACATCTGTGATGACCACATTGAAGTCACCCTGATTGCGCCGCAGCCAAGTCTCATCCGCCAAGCGCGTCACAGCAGGTGTCACTACCAGATAGGCATGCTCACTCATCCGCGTCACGGTCACATCCGCCTCGATCCCGCCGCGTTGGTTCAGAAATTGAGTATAGACGATCTTGCCGTTCGGGACGGAATAATCACCGCCACCAACATAGTTCATAAACGCCTCGGCATCGCGCCCCTCAACACGGATTTTGCCGAAGGACGACATGTCATACATGCCCACATTCTCACGCACGGCCTTATGCTCGGCGGCCACGTTGTCGAAAAAATTCTGACGCTGCCACGAGTATTTATATTCCCGCTCTTGGCCCTCATTCGCAAACCAGTTGGCGCGCTCCCAGCCTGCAATCTCGCCCATGACGGCACCACGCTCCAACAGATGCGCATGGAACGGCGTGCGCCGTACACCGCGTGCCGTGGCCTTTTGGCGGAAGGGGAAGTGATCCGCGTAAAGCAGGCCAAGCGTCTCTTTACTCCGCTCAAACAGATACGTCTTGTTGCCCTGAAACGGCTGCATGCGGCTGATATCCACATCACCAAGGTCGAATGGCTTTTGCCCCTCGTCCATCCATTGCGCCAGCGCCATACCCGCACCGCCCGCAGACTGGATACCAATCGAGTTGAAGCCAGCCGCGACCCAGACATTGTCCATCTCGGGCGCCAGCCCCAAGTGATAGGCATCATCAGGCGTAAAGCTCTCTGGCCCGTTAAAGAAGGTATGGATACCCGCCTCCGCCAGCATCGGCATACGATTCACCGCATGTTCCAAAATCGGCTCGAAGTGGTCGAAATCCTCTGGCAGCTGATCAAACTCGAAATCCGCAGGAATACCGTCCATCGCCCAAGGTTTTGCATTTGGCTCAAACGCGCCCAACAGCATCTTGCCCGCATCTTCTTTGTAATACGCACACTCATCTGGCACCCGCAGCACAGGCATCTGCGTCAAACCCTTGATCGGCTCGGACACAATATAGAAGTGCTCGCAGGCATGCAGCGGCACATTCGTCCCCGTCATTTTGCCCACAGCATGGCCCCACATGCCTGCACAGTTTACAACCATATCCGCCGTGATATGCCCCGTCTCCTCGCCCTGCTGCCAGTCAACGCCAGTCACCCTACGTCCCTCACGCGTGACACCTGTCACCGCCGTCCGCTCGATCACTTTACCGCCCCGCTGCCGTGCTCCCTTGGCCAGCGCCAGCGCGATGTTCGCAGGATCGCCCTGCCCATCCTTGTCCAGATAAACGCCACCCGTGACACCTTCGATGTTCAGATGCGCATAACGCTCCTTCACCTCGGCAGGCGAAATCTCTTCCACGTCCACACCAAATGACCGCGCCATGGCCGCCTGACGGAAAATCTCCTCGCGCCGCTCCTCGGTCAGCGCCACCGTGATCGACCCACAGCGTTTGAACCCTGTCGCAACACCTGTCTCGGCCTCAAGGTTGCCGTAGAGTTCCTGCGAATACTTCGCCAGCTTTGTCATGTTCGCCGTCACCCGCAGCTGCGCAATTAGTCCTGCCGCATGCCACGTCGTGCCAGAGGTGAGCTGTTTGCGCTCCAACAGCACGACGTCTTTCCACCCCAATTTCGTGAGGTGATAGGCAACGGAGCAGCCAATAACGCCACCCCCGATAATAACAACGCGTGCATGTGCAGGAACATCAGCCATGGTAGACCTTTCTTAAACGATGGTGTGGCCCGCATCGCGCAAGCGACGGGCAATTTCAGCAATATGTTCAGGGCCGACTTCGCAACAACCACCCACAATCGTGGCCCCTGCACCAACCCAAGTCATCACAAAATCAGCATAGGCATCAGGCGTGAGGTCGGTCCGCGCACTCAGCGCATCAACGGTTGGCGCGTCTTTCTTGAAGTCGTCGGTAATCATCGTGAACCCGTTGGCATAGCCACCAAACGGCAACCCGCAATCAGTCAGCATCGGCAGCCCCTGTGTGATCGCCTCGGGCATAGAACAGTTCAGCAAAACTGCGGCCGGGCGGTAGTGGTTCAGCATCTCAGTCACCACAAACAGTGGCTCGCCCGAGCGCAGCTTGGTTCCGTCCTGATCATCAACCGAGAACGCCATCCACAGCGGCTTGTCGGAACCAGACGCAGCATAGCCCTGAAAAATTCCTTCCGCCTCTTGGAGAGAGCAGACCGTTTCAACCAAAAGAAAATCAATGCGGTCCCCCAGCAGGCGGATATGCTGGGCAAACTGCTCAGTCGCCAGCCCCACGTCCGGCATGAGGTCAGGACGATACGTCGCCAAAAGCGGTCCCATTGCACCAGCAACACGGCCACTTCCATGGGCATCTCGTGCAGCCACTGCTTGAGTCACACCAATGTCCATCAGTTCGCCCTGCTTGTCAGCGATGCCTGCCCGCTCCAAGCGGTTCACATGAACGGCATAGGTGTTTGTCGTCGCGACACTCGCACCAGCAGCAAAATAATCATCGTGCACGCCGCGCACCAGATCAGGCTTCTCCATCATCACACTGGTCGACCAAAGATTGGTGGCTGGCCCGTTGTCCCGCTTGACCAGTTCTTGCCCGATTGAGCCGTCCAGAAGGGTAATTTGTGCCATTTAGTGAATACCTGTTGTTTGTGTAAAATACGCGCCAAAGGTCATTGCTATGCCCCCGCATCGTATTGAGCTTCATAAAAAAATAAGTCGCCATTCGCAGTTTTTAGCGTCCGCCATGCTGGTGCCATTCCTTGGCCAGAAAGATGGTCTTCAAACCACTTTTCAACCGCTACATCTTTGTTTCTGTCGTCGTTCATCACTGTGAAACCGCCAAAAACCACGTCCACTTCAATCTCGAATGCCTCCGCAAATTCGGTGGCACCTTGTACGGTCAAACGATAGATCGCTCCTGCCTTATGGCTCAGTCGCAAGTCCATCGCCGACACCATTGCGTGCCGCCCGTCCGACACCGAGGCTGGCGGTTGCAGCGGGTCATTCACACTGTTGTGTGGCCATGTCACATGCAATCCGTCAAAGACAGCACTGCGACGGGCCCCCGTTAACGAGGCAACAGGCACATCCATCCACTGACTGGAAAAACCCAGATCGAGCGGCTCCTCTCCACAGCCTACGTCCTGCGCCTCAACAAGAATATCAAGGCACATAAGGTCTCGCCATGGCGGGACAGTCACAGTGACTGACATCTTGACAGTAACATCCGACAGTTCTGTGCGCTGGCCGTCATTTGTTACCACACAAAATCGGTCCATTACGCACGCAGTCTTTCATTTTCGGGATCCCAGAGTGGTCGATCCGCTTGTACAATTGCTTTGCAAATACGACCGAAAACATTGATTTCCAACTCGCATCCTTCCACGGCCAGATCGGCACGAATGGTGCCCAGCGCGATGGATGCGCCGACACGGTAACCCCAATCGCCGCTTGTCGTCTCCCCCACAACTTTACCATCGTGATAGACCGTCGACATATAGGGGGCGTCCTGATCACCCGCTTCGACAATCATGGTGACAAAGCGCTTTTTGATCCCTGCATCGCGCTCCGCAATTAACGCAGCCTTGCCCAAGAAATCCTGCGGCTTGTCGAACTTGACCCAACGGTCCAATCCCGCCTCCAGCATGGTGTAATCAGTGGACAGATCGCCCTTCCATGTGCGGTATCCTTTCTCGATCCGCATGGAATTGAGCGCATACATTCCAAACGGTGTCGCCCCTGCCGCCTTGATCGCTTCATAAACGGCCGGGTTGTCATCGAAGGAGGTATGCACTTCCCAACCCAACTCACCCGCGAACGAAACGCGGAACAACTGGGCAGGTTTGCCTGCAACTGTGGCATCCTGCACAGCCATCCATGTTGCGTTCAGATCCGCACCTTCCGTTATGCCGCCCAAAACATCGCGCGAGGAAGGACCAGAAAGCAATGCCGTCGACCAATCCCGTGTTATGTCAGTCAGCGTCAGTGATCCATCACTCGGCAGGCGCCCCTTGAGCAACTCAAAGTCATGCCACAACGCAACAGCAGCCGTCATCAACCAGAAATCATCCTCTCCCCAGCGGATGACAGTCATCTCTGTCAAAATCCGCCCGCGACTGTCGGTGAAATAGGCAAGGTTCATGCGCCCTACTTTTGGCAACGCGCCCGAAGTCTGGCCACGCAGCCATTCCGCCGCACCCGGACCATTCAAGCTATAGCGCGAGAAACCAACCATATCGAGAACGCCTGCATGATCGCGTACGGCTTCCACTTCTTCCTTGATCCGCACGGACCAAGGGCCATTGCGATCCCATGTTTGCGTGCTTTCCTCAGAGGTGTCATCACCATCCTTGGCAAACCAATTCGCACGCTCCCATCCATTGTAGGATCCGAATTGCGCACCCGCCTCTTGTAACGACGCGTGGTTTGTTGACAGCTTTCTATCGCGGCCTGCTGGCCATTCGTGATGCGGGAAGTGCATGGCATATTCGTGGCCATAGGTTTCCAATGCTTTGTCCAAACAGTGATCATGGTCAGTGTAGTCGGTATATCGGCGTGGATCGACAGCCCACATATCAAGCTCCGTCTCGCCGTGCATGATCCATTCGGACAGCACCTTACCCGCGCCACCACCCTGTGCGATACCAAAGGTAAAGGAATGCCCCTCAAACGCGTTCTTCACACCTGGCATTGGCCCGATCATCGGCAAACCATCAGGTGCATAAGGGATCGGACCGTTGATATTTCGCCCCACACCCGCCGTGCCCAACAACGGCACACGTTCCATTGCGTCCTCGATGTAGAACTCCAACCGCTCCAGATCATCAGGATAAAGCTGGAAGGAGAAATCCTCTGGCATCGGATCATCTGGGGTGACCCATGCGGCCTTACAATTTCGTTCATACGGTCCAAGGTTCAAACCGTGTTTGTCCTGCCGCAGGTAATAGCTGATGTCCACATCGCGGATCATCGGCATCTTATGGCCCTTCTCCTTGGTCCACGCTTCCAGCTCTGCAATCGGCTCCGTCAGGAAATACTGGTGGGACATGGTGACCATAGGGACAGTGCGCCCACCAAACGGCTTGAACATCTCGCCCACACGCTGCGCATAATAGCCTGCACAGTTGACGACCTTCTCACAGCGGATGTCACCCTTTTCGGTCTTCACGATCCATTCGTCCCCGTCACGCTCAACTCCGACAACAGGGCAGAACCGCTCAATCCGCCCGCCATTGTCACGGGCACCTTTGGCCAACGCCTGCGTCAACTGGGCAGGATCAATATCGCCATCCAGCGGATCCCAGAGAGCGCCCTCAAGGTCATGCACCTCCATGAACGGATTGTATTCCTTACACTCCACAGGCGTTAGCATCCCCATATCCAGACCCTGATAGGCACCCATAGAGGCCACCTTTTCAAACTCCATCATCCGCTCTTTGTTGTGCGCAAGTCGCAGCGCACCAGTGACGTGGTAATTCATCGGATAATCAACGCCCGCGCCCAACGTGCGGTACATCTCCAACCCGTAACGCTGCATGTTCATTACCGCCCAGCTGCTTGAGAAGTTCGGGCAATTTCCCGCCGCATGCCATGTAGAGCCTGCGGTCAGCTCGTTCTTTTCCACCAGAACACACTCTTTCCAGCCCGCCTTGGCCAGATGATACAGCGTTGAGGTACCGACAACGCCGCCACCAATGATGACCACACGGGCCGTGGTTGGGAAATCACTCATGTCTCATTCTCCTTTTTGTGGACTGTGTCCGTAATGTCGCAATAGTCGCCTTTGTCGGCGGTAAAGATATGTCGTTCGAGCTTAAGGTTTGTCGCACCGTCCAGCGCACCAAGGCTGATGCCCGTATCAGGATCGCTCGCGCCTTTCCAAAACAGGAAGGACCCACAAATTGCACAAAAACCGCGCTTGGCGGTGTCACTCGAAGCAAACCAAGTAGGGGTGCCCTCAATCGTCAAATCAACATCCAGAACCTGCACAGAGGCCCAATGATGTCCCGACTGTTTGCGGCACTGGGTGCAATGGCAGGCGGCAGCATCACGGGCAGCGCCCTTGGCCGCAAAAGTGATCGCCCCACACAGACATGAACCATTCAACATACCAAACCCCTCAATACACAGGCGGGGCAATGACCCAGATCGCCACAACAGGATCAGGGGTCCGGTTGGCCCAACGAAACGGCTCTCCGCGTACACGAAAACTGTCGCCTGCTTTCAAAACATGCACTTTGCCCGCAATTTCCATCTCCAGCTTGCCCGATATGACATAACCCACCTCTTGCGTGAGCCGCTGCACCGCTTCTTTGATGCGGCTGTGTGGCGCGAAGGTGCAATGCACCATCTCGAAATCATCTGTGAGGTCGGGAGACAGCAGCTCCTCCACAAGCCCTGCAACCGAGGAGCCAATAGGCCGCCGTGTCTCGCTCCGCACCACATACCCTGCCTCATCTGCAGGGGCAGCCGCGTGAGGAAACAGGATCGACAAAGGCACACCAAACTCTGCTGCTATGTGGCGTAAATCAGTGATCGATGGTGCCGACTTGTCGCGCTCAACTTGGCTCAACCACCCGACAGAGCGTCCTAAAGCTTGCGCCATCTGCGCCAGCGTCACACCACGCGCACGGCGCAGCGCACGCAAATCAGCGCCAAGCGTCAAATGTGTATCAGGCAGATCGTGGCGCATGGAACCTCTGGCAAAAAGGACAAGATAGAACTATGCGCTCCTCTTCCGAGCGATGGTCCTGTCAAAACCCTGTCAGAGGTTCGTGAAAAAATATAGCATTATTTCACGGCAGAAAATGTCGTTTTCAGAATATCAGCCAAAGCATCTGCATCCGCTTGGGTAAACGCGTCCGCCTGATCGCTATCCAGATCAAACACGCCCAACAACTTGCCCTGCCCACCAAACACAGGCAAAACCAATTCCGACCGCGTGGAACTAGCACAAGCGATATGCCCCTCAAAGGCCTCCACATCAGGCACCAGCTGGACTTCACCCGTCCGCGCCGCAGCACCACAAACCCCGCGACTGAACGGGATTACCAGACAGCCATGTCCACCCTGATATGGCCCAATCTTGAGCATTTTTGGCCCCGTCACGCGGTAAAACCCAGTCCAGTCAAAGCGCTCATCGCTGTGGTGCACTTCGCAGGCTACAGTGGCCATCAATGCCACCGCATCATCCTCGCCCTCGGTCATGGCAGCAATGGTTTTCGAGAGGTGTTCATAATCGATAGGCATGGCGTTTGATGCGTCTTTCGGGATTGAGTTTAAGGGCAAAACAATGAAACGGTTAGGGCAGCTCTATTGCGATAGCAGTGCCTTCACCGCCACCGATGCAGATGGCCGCAACGCCGCGTTTCAGACCACGTTTTTCAAGCGCATTGAGCAACGTCACCATGATCCGCGCACCCGACGCGCCAATAGGGTGACCCAGCGCACAAGCACCGCCATTAACGTTCACGCGGGCGTGGTCGATCCCCATCTCATGCATAAAAGCGAGTGGAACGACTGCGAAGGCTTCGTTCACTTCCCACAGGTCCACGTCCTCCTTGCTCCAACCAATCTGCTTAAGCAATTTTTGCGCGGCAGGCACGGGAGCCGTTGTGAACAACCCCGGCGCTTGGGCGTGGCTGGCGTGGCCCATGATTTGGGCGCGAACTGTGAGGCCCTGCGCTTTCGCAGCCTGCTCGGACGCAAGAACAAGGGCCGCGGCCCCGTCAGAGATCGAAGAAGAGTTTGCCGCAGTCACAGTACCGCCTTCGCGAAAGGCTGGTTTGAGCTGGGGGATTTTATCAGGGCGCGCACTCTTGGGCTGCTCGTCTGTCTCAACTGTCACGCTCCCCTTGCGGGACTTCACTTCAACCGCTGCAATCTCGTCCGCAAACGCACCACTCTCCTGCGCCTCCAACGCACGACTAAGCGAGGCCAACGCATAGTCGTCCTGCACGCCTCGCGTGAACTGAAACGTTTCTGCACAGTCCTCTGCGAATGTGCCCATCAGACGCCCTTTGTCATAGGCATCCTCCAGCCCGTCCAGAAACATATGATCAACTACTGCAGCATGGCCCAAACGGGCGCCACCGCGCATCTTGGGCAGAACATACGGCGCATTCGTCATACTCTCCATGCCGCCCGCGACCATCACCGCCGTATGCCCAAGGGCGATTTGGTCAAAGCCGATCATCGCCGCCTTCATGCCCGAGCCGCACATTTTATTCAGTGTCGTTGCAGGCACTTCCTCACCCAGCCCAGCAGCAAAACCCGCCTGACGCGCAGGCGCCTGGCCCTGACCTGCGGGCAAGACACAACCCATCAACACTTCTTCGACCACGGCAGGGCCAGCCCCAGCAAGCGCCGCACGAATCGCAGCACCTCCGAGTTGCGCTGCAGTCATGTCAGAAAGAGCGCCCTGAAATCCGCCCATCGGTGTGCGCGATGCGCCTGCAATAACCACTTTGTGCATTTCCGCTCTCCTATTTTGAGGTGCTTACAACTTCTTAGCCATTTGGCTTTAGCAGAGGGGAGCACGTAATCCTTACAGGAATATATCATGGAACTTACCAGCTCGACAGAACCAGGCCTCCAGATCGTAACCGTACAGGAACCGCGCATTGATGCCGCCGTCGCGTTAGCGTTCAAAGACCGCATGCGCGACACGACTGAAGGGGGAACTGATACGGTCATCCTAGACCTCAACCATGTCCAGTTCATCGATTCGGCGGCCTTGGCGCGATCGTAGCGGCGATGAAAAATCTTGCCCCCGATCGCAAATTGATTCTCGCGGGCCTGACCCCAACAGTGGACAAAGTATTTCGCCTCACCCGTATGGATTCGGTATTTGGTGTCTTTCCGACAGTCGAGGCAGCGCTGACAAAGCTGCGGGCATGACTGGGCAGTTGCGGAGCATCCATTTTGCATGAGCTTCCCCCTTTTCCATAACCCTCGCTGGGACCCAGAATGCTGTGCGCGACGGGCTAGCACAAGCGATGATGCTTCTCGCGCCTTTGCAGCTTGGCCCTGATGAATCTGGCACAGTAGAATTGGTCTTGGCGGAAGCACTCAATAATATTGTGGAACACGCGCTCTCGCGCGCAACAAAGCATACGAAAATCGAGATTTGCGGGTACCACGACATATCCGGCCTGCACCTTACTGTGATCGACTGCGGTGCCCCCATGCCCGACGAGACCGCGCCTATAACAAAAGCCCCAAACCTTGACGTGAACACAGATGACATGCCCGAAGGAGGGTTTGGTTGGTATATGATACATACATTGGCCACCAATGTCCGCATGCACGCATCGGGACGTCTAACCATTGAAGCTTGCAGCTGCCCGTAGGGATGTGGGCAACGAATTTTCTGATCTGGTACAATTCCATAAACTTGCCCCACACAAATCACATTTCCACCACGCTTCACCGTCATACCATTCCTTGTAGCTGCATATAGCTTCCTCCGGCGTCGCGTTTTATTGCCCCCACCCAGTACGCGACGCCGGAGCACTAATCTCCCCCTGATCAGCATCAAACTTTCGAATTGGCATTCGCATTGGCACCCTCGCCGATCCGCAGTAGGTTCATCATAACTGATTGTTTGAGTGAGGTTCCCCCGATGCGTGATTTCCAATTTCCTGGCCGTTCGCCTGTTCTTGCCACCGGTGGCATGTGCGCCACGTCCCATCCGTTGGGGGCGAAAGCCGCCATTGATGTGCTGGAGCGTGGCGGCAACGCCATGGATGCCGCGATTGCAAGTGCTGTGCTTTTGGGCATTTGCGAACCACAAATGACAGGCATCGGCGGCGATTGCTTTGTGCTTTGGTCCGAAGGCGGCAGCGACGCAGTCCACGCCCTCAACGGCTCGGGGCGCGCCCCTGCCGCACTCGATGCGGCACTGCTGCGCGATGCAGGCGAGAAAACTGTCCCGCTCCGCTCTGCCCATGCCGTCACCATTCCCGCCGCGATGGATGCCTTTTGCTATCTCTCCGACAAAGTTGGCAAACTCGGCCTTGATGCGATCCTCGCCCCCGCGATCCGCTATGCCGATGAGGGCGTCGTCGTCGCCCCGCGCGTATCTTTCGATTGGGGCAATGACGCAGGCACGCTTCAGGGGTCCGCCCGCGACAAATACCTCATGGGCGGCAAAGCTCCCAAAGCGGGCGATATCTTCCGTGCCCCCGGACAGGCCGAAGTACTCCGCCGCGTTGCAAAAGACGGGCGCGATGCCTTCTACACTGGCGAAGTGGCCGACGATATGCTGGCCGCGCTCAACGCTATGGGCGGCGTGCACACCGCTGAGGATTTTGCCGCAGTTGCTTGCACCCCCACCACACCCATCTCCGGTACCTACAAAGATCTCGAAGTGGTTGAGCATCCGCCCAACGGTCAAGGGGCAACAGCCCTGTTGATGCTCAACATCCTGTCGCAGTTCGACATGGCAGGCATGGACCCCCTCGGCGCACAGCGCGTCCACATCGAGGCGGAGGCGACCAAGCTGGCCTATGATGCCCGCAACCGTTTCCTCGCCGATGGCGATTATGCCACCCGCGCAGACTATATGCTTGAGATGGATACCGCCAAGAAACTCGCTGCGCTCATCGACCCGACCAAAGCGATGGAAAGTGCGGCAGCAATTTCTGAGGCCGTGCACAAAGATACGATCTATATCACCGTGGTCGATGGCGATGGCATGTCCGTTTCGCTCATCTATTCGATCTTCCACGGCTTCGGCTCTGGAATTGCGTCAGACAAGTTCGGCCTGCTGATGCAAAACCGCGGCGCAGGCTTCACACTGGAGGAAGGGCACCCGAACGAGCTCAAAGGCGGCAAGCGTCCGATGCACACCATCATCCCCGGCATGATCCGTCAGAATGGCCGCGTGATTATGCCATTCGGCGTGATGGGCGGCGCGTACCAATGTTGTGGCCACGCGCGGTTCGCCTCCAACCTCACCGATTTCGGGATGGGCCCACAGGCTGCGATTGATGCGCCCCGCGCCTTCACCGACAACGGAACTCTGAATGTCGAGCGCGGATACTCCGATGCAATCCGAGCCGAGCTTTCGGAGATGGGCCACACCGTTGCGATCCCCAAAACCGCAATCGGCGGCGCACAGGCTATCAAGATCCACGAAAGCGGCGTTCTTGAGGGCGCTTCCGATCCGCGCAAGGACGGCTGCGCGCTAGGATACTAAAAGGACGAATGTAACATGGCGGTGGGGCGCATAAGGCATCCCCCGCTTAGTTCAGTTGGAAATGCAGTGGATAGGTGCCGTTCTCGAACGGGCCAAACAGATCAGGAATATCAGGATGATCGACAGGCTCCCCACTGTAATCCGCAACGAGGTTCTGTTCCGACACATAGGCCACATAGTAGCTTTGATCGTTCTCGGCGAGCAGGTGGTAAAACGGCTGTCCCTTGATCGGGCGGCTCTCCTCGGGAATCGACTCATACCACTCTTCGGTATTTGCAAACTCTGGGTCCACGTCAAAAATCACCCCGCGAAAGGGGTGTTTCTTATGGCGGACCACTTGTCCGAGGTGATATTTCGCGCGCGTTCTAATCATTGCAATGCGCTCCCTACTCTTGGTTCTTACTTGAAACAAGTACATTTTGTCCAACACTTGCCGCTTACTTGAAGGAAACAGTCTGTGAACTTGACACTCACCGTTTTAGAGATCGTCGCACCCGTATTCCTGCTGGCTGCAGTCGGTTTTACATGGGTAAAGCTGGGGTATGAGTACCGCATCAACTTTGTCACACAGTTGGCCACAACCCTTGCTGTGCCCTGCCTGATCTTCACTGCGTTGATGCAAACGGACATTGATCCCACCGCCCTCACTGCGCTGTCTCTTGCTTCTGTCGCGGCCTATGCTGGTGTAACCCTTATGGTGCTTTTGGTTGTACGCGTCGCTGGCGTGAACAGGCGCACTTATGCCGCACCGCTGATCTTCGGGAATACGGGCAATCTTGGTCTGCCCCTAGCGCTTTTTGCGTTTGGAGATGAAGGGCTTAGCTATGCTGTCATCGTGTTCGCAATCATGGCAATTTGGGCATTTACTTTCGGTGTTTGGTTGGTCGCAGGCGCGGGTAGTTTTGGGAAAGTACTGCGTGAACCACTGGTCTGGGCCACGCTTTTAGGGGGGTTGTTCCTGTGGCAAGATTGGCAAACGCCACTCTTTCTCACCAACACGCTTGAGCTGATCGGTCAGATGGCAATCCCGCTGATGCTGATCACATTGGGTGTCGCTGTTGCACGCCTTTCACCGAAAGGAATCGGTCGCGCCGTCATGCTCTCCATCCTTAAGCTCGCCCTCTGTGTCGGCGTGGCATGGGTGGCGGGATTGGCTTTCGAGTTGGACCGCGTCGCTTTTGGTGTGCTTGTCCTGCAAATCGCTACTCCTGTTGCAGTCACCTCTTACATGCTAGCCGAAAAATACGGCGCCGATGCGGAATCAGTTGCGGGCCTTGTCGTGGTTTCCACCTTGATATCGGTTGGTGCATTACCGCTTCTTTTGGCGGCTCTACTGTAGGTTTTTGCTGTGAAAACTGAACATCCTAAGTTATGCTCAGACAAAATATAAAAACTAAAATTGAGGCGATAGGCACATGAAAACACCCCTTCGCGCTATGATCATCGTGCTACTGATGGCAAGCTGTAGCGGCTCCACCACGTCCCCACCGCGGGATCTGGACAATGCTTGTACGATTCTCAAACAGCGCCCCGACTATTACAAAGCGTTCAAAAAGGCTGAGCGGAAATGGGGTGTTCCCATTCATGTTCAGATGGCAACTATCCATCAGGAAAGCAAATTCGTCGGCGATGCCCGTACTCCATTCCGCTATGTACTGGGCGTCATTCCGATGGGCCGTCAATCGAGCGCGTTTGGCTACGGGCAAGCTCTCGATGCGACATGGGACGAGTACCTGAAGGCCGAGAACCGCCGTTTCGCCCGCCGTGATGACATCAATGACGCGACCGATTTTATGGGCTGGTACAAGAATATCAACCGTGAGCGTAACGGTGTCGCCCTTGACGATGCGCGGAACCAATATCTAGCTTATCATGAGGGTCACACAGGTTACCGTCGCGGTTCCTACAACAGCAAACCATGGCTTGTGCAAGTTGCTGCAAAAGTCGATGCGCGCTCTGACATGTATCGCGGCCAGATCGCAGGCTGTAGATTGCGGTAGACACCCACGCAACGGTGTGGTGCCATAACCGCCAACACGAGGAAATGTATTATGCTGATGACTGCACGCGTTTTGATGGGGCTCATTGCAGCACTACATCTCTTTATTGCTTATTTTGAGATGTTCGCGTGGGAAACTACCGGACCACGTGTCTTCTCAACTTTTCCACCAGAGCTTTTTGGGCAGACTACAGTTCTGGCTGCCAATCAAGGTATCTATACCGCATTTTTGGCAGTTGGTCTGATCTGGGCAGTTTGCATTACAAATCGGGAATGGCAGCGTAAAATTGGCATCTGCTTTTTTGCTGTTTATCCTGGCCGCAGGAGTGGTGGGCGCAATCACAATCTCGCTTCGGATCATGATGATACAAACCGTACCAGCCCTTCTTGCTGCACTTTGGCTGTGGCGTTCAGCGCACCGTTAACGGCGCGCTGAACGTTTATTCTTAGCGGTTTGCACTTCCAGGACTGCCCACATCAAACAGCTTGTACGCGAGATTTCCGCCTTTTTTCAAATCTCCCAAAATCACGGTCGTCTGCCCGCCATTGCCATCGTTGATAATCCACTGACGCAGCTCCGGATTGGGACCTGTGAACTTCATCTGGATATTACCGTATTGCGGGTTCTCGGGGTCTTGGGCCGTCACTGTTGTGGCGGTTCCATCATAGGAATGTCCCGTCACCATTTTGGCCTGCGACAAGTTCACATTGCGCGCCAGAATGATCGACAAAGGTGTGCGTGACAGCGGGTATGTTTCAGGCGCTTGATTGGATTTTTTGTCATAGATCACGACCGTATTTGACCCTGCAATCACCAGCCCTGTGTCAGGTGCATTGTATTCAAAACGCACCCGACCCGGGCGTTTGATATAAATCGTGCCCGTCGAGATCGTGCCATCTCCATTAATCTGGGTAAAGTCACCTTGGGCCGTGGTCATCCCGTTGAAGTAGCTGCTGATATTGCCCAACGGCAGCTTGTCCGCCATGGCCCCTGATGCGGCAAATGCCAGCGCTGCAGTGAGCGTGATCGTTTTCAGAAATCGCATGTATCAGTTCCTGTGTAATTACGGTGGCGATGAGTATCACATAAGCCACCGCTCCTTGATATACGATATCAACCTGCTTTTTTGGCGTGACCCCGCCCATTTTTGGAACAGTTTGCGCCCTCAGCGATTGTATTGGCGAAGCAATTCAAAGCGAAAAGGAAATTTCACAATGCCAGAAGCATTTACATCCAGTCTTGATGACCAAGCACGCCACAAGATGATTGATCTCTTGAACGCACGGCTTGCGGACCTTATTTCACTTACACTCACGGTGAAGCAGGCACATTGGAACCTGAAAGGTCCCGGGTATATTGGAGTGCATGAACTGCTTGACGATATCGCGGACAGATTGCGCGACAGCGCCGATATGATGGCAGAGTGGACTGTTGTCTTGGGGGGATATGCCAAGGGAACCGTCGAAGAAGCGGCAAGCCAAACCACGCTTGTGCCCTACCCCTTGGAAATGGAGAAAATCGAGGATCACATTGCGGCGCTCAAAGAGCGGTTCCTTGCAGTCGGCAAACTGGTGCGGGATGCGGTTAGAGAGGCTTCTGATGCAGGCGATCCGGGATGTGAAGATCTGTTTACCGAAGTGAGCCACCAACTTGATAAAGATACGTGGTTCATCGGGGCCAACGTGCCTGCATAGGCAACTACTTTACAGAAAAATGGCCTCCTTCTGAGAAAGGAGGCCATTTTATAAGAGTGCAGGTGGGGGAGGTTAGCCCTGTTCCGGCACCAGTATCTCACGTTTGCCCACATGGTTTGCGGGAGAAACGAGACCTTCGTCCTCCATCTGCTCGACCAGACGGGCGGCCTTGTTATAGCCGATCGCGAGTTTGCGTTGGATGTAGGAGGTTGAGCATTTGCGATCTTTGGTCACAATCGCAACTGCCGTGTCATAGAGCGCATCTTCTCCATCAGTGTTGCCGCCAGTGTTTAGGCCCAGCACCGTGTCGATATCGTTTTCTTTGTCTTCTGGAGGCCCTTCGACCACACCTGAGACATACTCAGGCTCACCGAATTGCTTGAGGTGGTTGACGATTTCTTCAACTTCCTCATCACTCACAAACGGTCCGTGGCAGCGCACAACTTTGGAGCCGCCCGCCATATAAAGCATGTCACCCATGCCCAAAAGCTGCTCGGCACCCATCTCACCCAGAATGGTGCGGCTGTCAATCTTACTGGTGACCTGAAACGAAATTCGCGTCGGGAAGTTTGCTTTGATCGTACCGGTAATCACATCCACGGACGGACGCTGTGTCGCCATAATAAGGTGGATGCCAGATGCACGCGCCATCTGTGCCAGGCGCTGGATGCAAGCCTCAATCTCTTTGCCAGCGACCATCATCAGGTCAGCCATTTCATCCACAATCACAACGATATAGGGCAGCGTGACGGGTGTGTTTTCTTCTGTTTCAAAGATCGGCTCGCCAGTATCCTCATCAAATCCGGTCTGGACAGTGCGGGAGAATAACTCACCCTTGGCCAGCGCATCTTTGACACGGCTGTTATAGCCTTCGATATTACGGACGCCCATCTTGGACATCTTGCGATAGCGTTCTTCCATCTCGCCCACGGTCCATTTCAGCGCGACAAGTGCCTTCTTCGGATCCGTTACAACGGGGCTGAGCAGGTGCGGAATACCGTCATAGACGCTGAGTTCCAGCATCTTGGGGTCGATCATGATCATGCGGCATTCTTCGGGGCTGAGTTGATACAGCAGCGACAGGATCATCGTATTTATCGCAACGGATTTACCCGATCCCGTCGTACCCGCAATAAGTAGGTGAGGCATCTTGGCAAGGTTGGCCACGACAGGCTCGCCTCCGATGTCCTTGCCCAGTGCAAGCGGCAGGTTCTGATTGCCATCGCCAAAGTCACGGCTGCTGAGAATCTCACGCAGGACAACTTTTTCACGGTTCTCATTCGGCAATTCGATACCAATGACGGAGCGGCCCGGCACGGTAGACACACGCGCCGACAGCGCCGCCATGGAACGGGCAATGTCATCGGCAAGGCCGATCACACGAGACGCTTTAAGACCAGGAGCAGGCTCAAGCTCGTACATGGTCACAACAGGGCCAGGGCGCACGGCGACGATTTCGCCCTTCACGCCATAGTCGTCGAGCACGGATTCCAGCATGCGCGCATTTTCTTCCAGCGCTTCATCGCTGAGCTGTTGACGAGGGGTGTCATCAGCAGACTCCAAAAGGCTCAGCGGAGGCAGCTCAAATCCAGGATGGCTCTCTTCAAAGGCAAGTACAGGTTGCGCTTCGGCCTTGGCTTGTTTGCTTTGTGGTACTGCTTTGCGCGTCATAGGCATCACAACGCGCTTTGGCTCTGGCACAGGGATTTTTGGCGCTGAGAAGGCGACGGGAGTTGGTGCTTGTGGCACTGTTTGCTCCACCATTTCAGGCTCGGCAAAGATGTTCACTTCGTCTGCTGCAAAGCTTTCCGTGAGCGTGTCGTAATCCTCGATTGGCGCATCATAGCTCTCAATTGGGGCTGCATCCGCATAAATCGGAGCAGGTGGGGCAGTCGGGATCGCACGTGCGGTCACGGGTGGCTCGGCTGGAGCGACAGGTGCAGGTGCATTGGTGACACGCGCCGTCAATGGCGGCTCGGAACGAGTGGTGTTCAGCAAGAGTGGATCTGGCCCACGACCCCGACCACGGGTCAGCGGTGCTGTCGCAGGTACATGAACAGCGTTTGTTGTGCGAACGCGGTTCTTGATGATGTCAGAAATCTTGGTTTTGATACGCTCTTCGCTGGGCGCGTGCTCAAGCACATGCTGATGCGCAGTCTCAACCAATTCGGGCTCTGGCATCGCGTCAGGGCGTTTGATCAGACCTGGCATACGGGCCAAAAGACTTGTCTTGGCCTCCGGCTCGGGCTCTGGAGCTAGTTCATACTCTTGCTCTGGCGCATATTCCGCGGCAGGCGCAGGCGTTGCCCCTCTGCTAGCGATCAGGCGCAGTGTACGTGCTGCGGCGGGGGCCACATCAGCTTCAGCCTGCGCGAACTCTGCGGCGTAAGCATCCGCTTGTGCTTGTTCAATACGTCGCTGCTCGCGACGGACTGCTTGCTTGGCTTGTAATCCTTGAGCAGCAGCAACAGCACCGCCTGCACTACGGCCAAGAATGTTCATCAACGTGGCATAGACCATAATCGTGCCAACCAGCAGAAAGCGGCTAAAACGAGTCAGTTCAACTTTGGTAAAGCCCAGCACAAAGGCACCCAGAGCAAGGATACCAATGCCCATGAGGAACGACATCAGCTTAACTGCAAAGGCGGAGCCAATAGGAAGTACTGTCAGTATGAAGCCCATAATCGTATCGCCAAACAAGCCACCCAACCCAAAGCTATGGGCTTGAAGCCATTCAGCATCTGGGCTCAGCGTAGCAGCATAAATAGCACCCAGAGCCATAGCAATCGGAGCAAAAATCAAACGGCCCATGGCGCGTTCCTGTCCGCGGTGGATCGCAAAACGCACGCCCCAGACCAACAGCACCACGGCCAAGC
>CAWVZA010000017.1:0-26643 GCA_963934545.1 uncultured Sulfitobacter sp. | reverse complement strand
CGGGTCAAGTATAGTTTCTGCCGAGAGGCGCTTGCATGTCGCTTTTTTACAACTGGTCATTGGGGTTCTTGGATATTCAACCTATGATTAGTTCGCTGAACTTCTGTGCATTTTTGCGAAAATTGAGCTGTAACCTTCTGATATTTTACCTGTGTTTCATTCTTGGTTGGGAACGTTGTTAACGCATCTCCACGGCGCTTGACAGTTTGTGGAGTAATGAACTTTTCAGGCTCACTTCAAAAGTAATCGAGTAACGCGAAATTTCGGTGCAGCGGGCCACTAAATCATTACCACTCATAGCTGTTCTTCGGTGCGAATGTGCCGAAGATGTAAGGGGTGCGGTGGTTTTGTTTTTTGTACGAGTGATTTTGTTTTTTATGTCGCGCAACGTCAGCTCTGCTGAAGACGCTTCGACTGTCGATGCATCCGTGGCAGCGATCACGAACCACCGCTCTCCACCCCGCCTGAAATCCACCGATCTCGGACCTGGTGACATGGGTTGCACGGATCCGAAGGCCAAAGGCCAAGGTGTTGTGACGCGTGAAGAGATGGTCAGGCTCTTTGGCAACGCACTCCGCGTCAGATAACGCAAATCCTCATTTAATCAACGGCTTGGGTGTAAAGTGTGACGGGACCGCTGCTGCCGGGTCGGTTGTATTCCCGGGGACCTGTATGTACAGGTGGACGCCAGGTAAATGAACCAGGGTTCAGACAGAGCCAGCTTCCGAGGATTTGCTTAAGGCCACTGGAATGTAACGTCAGCCGCGCAGGGCAGAACCCGCCACTGTTCACAGATAGGCGCGTACAGGCGCTACGGCAAGGGGTACCACTCGGCCGGGGCCTTAATAAATTTATATTCCACGAGCTCTTCTGGCAGCAGGACATAAATTTCGTCCGGTGGCGTGACCAGCGCGTGCTGCATCACCAGCGGGTCGATGCCCATCTGATCGAGGTAGCGCATGACTTCGCCTTGGCCGCGCTGGATGTCCTTAACTGCGGCAAAGGCGGGCAGGAGAGTGCTTTCGCCGAAATAGTGTTGGTTGACACCCACGAAGGCCTCTTTTGGCACAGAGCGGGTGACGCCAGCGGCGAGCAGGTAGGGGCAGGCAGAGTAGCAGATGTCGCCCTCCCGCATTTCGGTCTCCATACCTTTGAGGCGCAAGGCGCGGCCCAGTTACAACGCATCTTGGACAGAGCCACCGGGTGAGTTGAGTATGGCGCGGGTCGGGGTCTCGCGCAGCTCGTTGATCTGTTTGAGGATGCGATCTGCGTCACCGCCTTCGATTTCCCCTTCAAGCAGCACCGCGGCACCTGCAGAGACGACTGAAAGGGTGAGGCGTTCTGGTAGCGGCTCCCGACTGCCGGGCACAGCGCGGTTGGGCGAAAAGCGGCGGGTTTGGTCGCTGGGGCGAACGGGTTCACTCAGGGACGGGGATTTCGGGCCCAGACGGGGGAGGGAAAAGCCATTTTGCAGATCGCGAATAAACAGCAAGCCACCCAGCAAAAGCTGGAAACCGAGTACGCCGATCAGCACGCGTGCGACGGGGTTGCGTTTCGGGGCGGTCCCTTCGCGGCCCAGACGGATTGCGGATTGCGTAATGGCGAGGATGAAAACCAGTACAGCAGGCAACAGGTCAATGGCGATGGCGCCTGCCCATGAGGGGATGAAGTTGCGTGCATAGAGGATCACAGCATCAGCCGCCGAGATCGGGGTGTAGGTGGTGTTGGGCGCGGCGGGCATAGATTGGACCACTTGGGCGGCGCGGGCCAGTGTCAGGGCACGTTGGGACAGCACTTCGAGTACGGATGTGATGGTGGCGGATTGGTCATTGCGGATCTGGAGCTGCCGTCAAGTTCAGGGAGGACCACAGAAGCGGAGAGATCTTGGGCTGCGCGCTCGACCAGCGATGCGACGGAGAGTTGGCGCATTTGGGTAATCAGGCCTGCGAGGCGCACGGCTTGCTCAGAAAACTCGACCGAGCGGACCTCGACGGGACCTGCTTCAACTGTGAGAGCACGCATGCGGCTGAGGATGGCGTTGCCTTCGGTAAATGCATGCTCAACCAGAGGTGTTTGAGAGGCGATTTGTGCCTCCAGCTCTGCGAGTTCTGATGATTTTTGGCGCAGTACGCGGAAGACAGCACCGCGGCCTGCGAGGCCCGACAGATTGCCTGTGGCTTCTTGCTCGCTCAGGTCCTCGAAGGATTGGCGTACGCGGGCAACGTCACGCTCAAGACCTTGGGCGGACAGGGCTACTTCATGGGCGCGCTCCAGCGACACTTGGTAGTCTTGCACTGTTTTTGCGAGATGTTGTTCAACGGCAGCGGAGCCTGCGAGGGCAGCGGCATTGAGCCAGCTGGACATGGCAATGATCGCGAGTGAGCCGAGGGCCATTGCGCCCATCAGGCCGACCCGCGCACGCGCACAGCAGGAAGCAGGCGCAGCATGTAGGACCAGAAAACAAAGATGCCCAGGGAGACGGCCACAGAATAGGCGATAGCGGCGAAGGCGGACATCGCACCGTTGTCGTCGAGCAAGGACGAGACGCCGAGATATGTGTAGATGCCCGAGGCTGTGGCCAGCACGCCGAGTGCGGTGCCAGAAAAGGTATCAAGCCATGTCAGGTGGCCCTCAAGCTCACGCGAATAGCGTACACCATGGGCGCGGGCCGAAGGGTCATCGAGGTCGCTCATGCGGGAATCCTTAACTGGTTACGAAGGAAGATAGGCAGGGATCGGCAAAAGGCCAAGGTCATGCGGGTGGGGGTTGCGTTTGTTCATGATATGTTCATATTTATGGCCATGAATGAGCGTCCCATCCTTCAACCCGGTCAGCTGTTGCAGCGCGGGGTTTCTCGACATCTGGCGAGCCATGGCTTTGCCTGTGTGGAGGAGCTGGTGCCTGCCCGCGGTTTGCGAGTAGATGTGATGGCGCTGGGACCCAAGGGCGAAATTTGGGTGGTGGAGTGCAAATCAAGCCGAGTTGATTTCACCTCCGATTCCAAATGGCAGGGCTATCTGGAGTGGGCGGATAGGTTTTTCTTTGCCGTGGATGAGCATTTCCCGACGGAGTTGCTGCCCGAGGATCAGGGGCTGATCATTGGCGATGTCTATCAGGCAGAGATTGTGCGCATGGCGCCAGAGGCGAAGCTGGCAGCCGCGCGGCGCAAGGTCATGATCCAGAAGTTTGCAACGACAGCGGCGCGGCGGCTACAGGTCTTGCGTGATCCTGATAAGCACCCCGATTGGGGATAGCGCAGGAGGTGGCCGCTCGCGCCAGCGATCAACGCCGTTTTTTGCCACTAAGCTGAGTTGCAGCTTTTGCTGCGGACATGATTTCTTCGGCAATCTCGCGGGCCTCATCGGGGGTGAAGTCCATCGGTATTTCGATGTCGTTGCCCTCAATGAACAGACGGACCATGCCTTTGTCGGTGGGACCGATTTGCAGGTTGGCTTCAATATCGCTCTCGTCGTTGATGCCCATGGCGCATATCCTTTGATTGATTGGCGCTATCGCTATCGCCACGCTGCTTGAAACGCAAGTGGGTGCAGCGTTAGGGTGGGCGGTATGAGTAAGATTGAAATACGCCCCTTTACCCCCGATGACCGTGATTGGGTCGTAGCTGCGCATGCAGATATTTATGTGCGCGAGGCGGGGTTTGCGGAGAGCTTTGGTGTGGTGGCGGGCGAAATTTTGGATGAATTTGTAGCCAATCATGATGCAGCAGCAGAGCAGGGTTGGATTGCGTGGGATGGGGATGTGCGCCTCGGCTCGATCTTTTGTGTGCGGGCGGATGCGCAAACGGCCAAGCTGCGCCTGTTTCAGTTAAGTGCATTGGCGCGTGGGCATGGACTGGGGCGCAGGTTGTTGGAGACCTGCACTGGTTTTGCGCGCGCGTAAGGTTACCGCAATATGATCCTGTCCACGCGCCGCAGTCATGAGGCGGCCTGCGCGCTATACCTGCGCAACGGGTGGCAGGAAGTCGCGGAGCGGCCAGTACATCATTACGGCCAGCCGCTCATCGAGTTGGATATGGCGTTAACGCTCTAGGGCGTTACTCCAGCACTTTTGGCCAGTTGGCGTTGGTGTTGGCGTTGCTGATGCGGGAGGGGATGTCTTTCTCCCAGCGGCGTTGCACGCGTTTGGAATAGTTCAGATAGAGTTTTCCATCGACGATTCTCCATGCCTTTGGCGTGGTAGAGGCGGTGTAACCTTCGCTCACGGCATAGGCGCAATAGCCGCCGTATTGTGGGGCGTAGCGTGCGGGATCAGCGGCGAATGCGTCGCGGTTGGCGGCAGAAGCAAAGTGCCACGTGGCGCCATTGTAGCTGTGGGTAAAGTTGGAGGAGCCTTTGACGGGGGCACTTTCGGTGAAGTAGGCGACAGGATCGGTGCCGTCGATTGCGATGCCATCCTCTGCATAGGTGGCAGGGCTTTTGGCGTAAGCTGCGGCGGGCAGGGCAGCCAAGGCTGCCGCGCTCATTAGAAAGCTGCGTTTGGTCAGTGTCATGTGAGGCTTCCGTTGATTTCTATATTAACATATTCAGGTGCCGCAG
Organism: uncultured Sulfitobacter sp.; assembly: GCA_963934545.1. Lineage (GTDB taxonomy): Bacteria > Pseudomonadota > Alphaproteobacteria > Rhodobacterales > Rhodobacteraceae > Sulfitobacter. Next base: position 22,087 of record CAWVZA010000017.1, on the reverse strand, counting down.
GATCGCTAGGGGGTGGGGGATAACTTGTGGGTTATCTGGCGGGCTGAAATTGAAACATAACCTAGCGCAGATTTTGTAAGAACGGGCGTTGACGTCGCTTGTAGGCCAGATTATGCACATGCTCAGTGCCGGAGTAGCTCAATCGGTTAGAGCGCGTGGTTGTGGTCCACGAGGCAGTTGGTTCGAAACCATCCTCCGGTACCACTTTCAACAAATCAAAGATTTCTTGAAAGTGGTAAATCACCTGCACCTAGAATTAATTCGCAGAATGGTTGTCGGGTGCCAAAGGAAGCAATTTTCTTTAAGAAAACCGCGTTCCGGCCCCTATCACTAGGGAACAGGCAATCTAGTCGACCACCACAGTCTGCCTCAACGCTTTAGACATCCGGTCAAACACCAAAATCTCGTTTGCATCCGTCACAACCGCATACCAATCAGCCGCTTGGGTAAAGGCGACAGCCTTGGCCCCGTCGGGTAGGGTGATTTGTGCAGGCAAAATTGGCGTATCGCGTGTGAGGCGCGTGACAAGCAGGCCGATAACGACTACCACGCCCAAAATCATCACTGTTGTCAGGATCGTGACCATGCGCCTTAGAAAGCGCAGGTTAGTTGGTTCGGGAAGATCATCCATGTCGCACCGCCGTATTACATTCATTCTGGGCGAGACGCCCCCGCCGCGCCTTGATAAGGCGCTTGCCCGCGATGTGCCAGAGGATGCGAACCTGTCGCGCACGCGGATCATGAAGTTGATTGATCAGGGTGTTGTGTTTGTGAATGGCGAGGTCCAGCGCGATCCGCGTGCTGTGGTGGCCGAGGGGGCCAAGATCGACATTGATGTGGAGGAGGCGCAAGAGAGCCATATCCTGCCTGAGGATATTCCGCTGGAGATAATCTATGAGGATGATGACCTAGTGGTGATCAATAAACCTGCGGGCATGGTTGTGCATCCTGCACCCGGATCGCCGTCGGGCACGCTGGTGAATGCGCTGCTGGCGCATTGCGGGGATGATTTGTCAGGTGTGGGCGGCATGAAGCGGCCCGGTATTGTGCACCGCATTGATAAAGAGACGTCTGGTTTGTTGGTCGTGGCCAAATCGGACGCGGCCCATCACGGGTTGGCCAAGCAATTCGAGGCACATACCGTTGAGCGGTATTACCGCTGTCTTGTCTACGGTGTGCCGGATGCCAATGATCCACGTTTGCGCGGGGTGAAGGGGGCAAACTTCGAGACGGGCAATATTTTAAAGCTCACTACAGGGCTGGCGCGGCACAAGACGGACCGCCAGCGGCAGGCCGTTTTGTTCAACGCGGGCCGCCATGCGGTGACGCGGGCACGGACAGTTACGCGGTTTGGCGCACCGCCTGTGTTGGCACTGATGGAGTGCTGGCTTGAGACGGGACGCACACACCAAATTCGCGTGCACATGGCCCATGCAGGCCACGGTTTGGTCGGTGATCTGACCTATGGCGGTAAGCGTAAACTGGCGCGGGCGGCCCTTGCCGAGCCTTTGGCAGAAGCTGTTAAGGCATTTCCACGCCAAGCGTTGCATGCGGCGGTTTTGGGATTTGTGCATCCTGTCAGCGGTGAGGCGATCCGTTTCGAAGCGCCTTTGCCTCGCGACATGGCTGACCTGCTGGCCATGTTGGAGCCTGCGCGCGCCTGATACTGTTACATTCTGCACAAGTTGGTTAGCGCACTGCATGGAACATGTTCTGTTTACCATCGTTATGTAAGTGTGAGCAAAACAGAGGCAAATCATCTTGTAACAGTGCCTATGCCACCCCATATTGATGTTAAGCCCTGTTACATAAGTGTCGAATAAGGGTGCCAGGGAAAGGACAAATAACCATGGCCAATTATGCAAACCTGCCAGCGCCGACCCCCGAGGGTGGTCTGAACCGCTATATGCAAGAAATCCGGAAATTCCCGCTGTTGCAGCCGGAAGAGGAATATATGCTCGCCAAGGCTTGGGTAGAGAAAGAAGACACTCAGGCCGCGCACCGTATGGTGACGTCGCACCTGCGCTTGGCGGCCAAGATTGCGATGGGCTATCGTGGTTATGGTTTACCACAGGCTGAGGTGATCTCGGAGGCGAATGTCGGCCTTATGCAGGCGGTGAAACGGTTCGATCCTGAAAAGGGATTTCGTCTTGCGACTTATGCCATGTGGTGGATTCGCGCCTCTATTCAGGAGTATATCTTGCGCTCGTGGAGCCTCGTGAAGCTTGGGACCACGTCGGGTCAGAAGAAGCTGTTTTTCAACCTGCGCAAGGCGAAGAATAAAATTGGTGCGTTGGAAGAGGGAGATTTGCGCCCTGAAAACGTAAAAACCATCGCTACTCAGCTGGGTGTGACGGAAGCTGAAGTTATCTCGATGAACCGCCGTATGTCGGGTGGTGATGCATCGCTCAACGCGACTGTCGGGTCCGAGGGCGAAGGCACCATGCAATGGCAGGACTGGTTGGAAGATGACAATGCTGACCAAGCGGGTGATTATGAAGCGCGTGACGAGCTTGAGACGCGGCGCGAAATGCTGGCTGAATCCATGGACGTGCTGAATGATCGGGAAAAAGACATCTTGATGCAGCGGAGACTGTCGGATGAGACTGTAACTCTCGAAGATCTGAGCGGACAGTACAAGGTGAGCCGTGAGCGCATCCGCCAGATTGAAGTGCGGGCCTTCGAGAAGCTTCAACAACGGATGCAAGAGCTTGCCTCTGACAAAGGGATGGCTGTCGCTGACTAGGGGTGATCGTTTAGATTTTTGTCAAAAGCCGCTCCTGTATCAGGGGCGGCTTTTTTCGTATTGAGGGAGAGAAGGGGCGCTGCCCCCGCAACCTTTGGCTACTCCCCCGGATGATATAGGGCCAAGAAAGATAGGGCTTTTGTGTTGTGGGTTTCTGAATAGAGTAAAATATGGGTTGCACCGGGAGGCTTGGATGGCTGGTGGATGGGCGCGGGACGGGGCGGTATCGGAGCAGATTGAAGCCTCGATCAGTGATGAGTTAGCGCGGTTGAAAGCGCGGCGCGGGCCTGTTGGAGAGAGTGGTTTGCTCTGTGCCGAGTGTGAGGGAAATATTCCTCAGGCACGGCGTGAGGCGCTACCAGGGGTAAAGCTGTGTATTGAATGTGTTCGTGCGCGTGATGCAGTGCATCAGACCCGCGGCGGCATAAACCGGCGCGGGTCCAAAGACAGTCATTTAAAGTAATCGACTTAGCGTTTTGTGAAGGTTGCTGTCAGGCGCCCGCTGCTCAAGGAGATTTTGTTGCTCGACAGGAAGCGAACGTTTGTGACTTGAGCACGGTTTCCAGCAACCATCTGTTTGGGCAAGCTACGGGTCAGATGACGACCGATTGGTGTTTTCGAGATGTCGCGCCCGTTCGCTTTGAGTGAGCGCACGCGGGCTTGGTTCACTGTTTCGCTCAACTTGCCATGGTTGCAAAACCATTTACCGTTGAGGGCGACTGCGCCGTCGATGCGGCCGCGTCGGTCGTCGACTGCGACATTGTCGAGGTGATAGAAATGTCCGCTTTGACGGTAGTCGAGCAGCATGCGAATGGCGAGTTTTTTGCCGTCGCAACCATCACAGTCCCACTTGCCAACAATAGAGCGGGCGGAGGCCTCGGAGGCGCCAGTGGTGGCCAGCAGGCCTACTATCAAAAGGGTGCGTATCATGGTAAATGCCTTGTAATAGAATGTTACTATCTATGAGTGTGGCCTCGTTGTGGTTAACGTGTCAAAGATTTTGTGATCAACAGACTGTTTTCAATTTTTTTTTGGCAGCGCTTTGGCATTCGAGCACCGCTGTTCGGACCTGTGTCTGGCCGTTGAAGAATTGCATGCATAAATTAGGGAAGTTGGTGCGTGGTGGGCGCACTGATGGGCGCTCTGAACGATCGTAGCAAAGTTTTTAGAGGCGCGGGCGGCTCAATTAGACATGAAGCGCCCGCGCTGAAATATGCCTTCCTAAGGCGTGGAGCAGTGTTACGGCTCCATAGCTTCCAGTTCGTCAATAAAGCCTGAAATCATGCTGAGGCCCTTGTCCCAGAACGCAGGGTCGGAGGCATCGAGGCCAAACGGGGCGAGCAGTTCTTTGTGGTGCTTGGAGCCGCCTGCTTTGAGCATGTCGAAGTATTTCTCTTCAAAGCCCTCATGACCTTCGGCGTAGACCGCATAGAGCGCGTTTACGAGGCCGTCGCCGAATGCGTAGGCGTAGACGTAGAACGGCGAGTGGATGAAGTGGGGGATATAAGCCCAGAAGGTCTCGTATCCGTCCATGAATTCAAACTCTGGTCCAAGGCTCTCTGCTTGGACGCTCATCCACAGGGCGTTGATATCGTCTGGGGTCAACTCCCCTTTGCGGCGGGCTGCGTGGAGTTTGCACTCGAAGTCGTAGAAGGCGATCTGGCGTACGACCGTGTTGATCATATCCTCGACTTTGCCAGCTAGCAGGATGCGTCGCTCGGAGGTGGTCTGTGCCCCTTCCAGCATTTTGCGGAAGGTGAGCATTTCGCCGAACACAGACGCGGTTTCGGCCAATGTGAGTGGCGTGGAGGAGAGCATCTCGCCTTGGCCAGCAGCCAAGACTTGGTGCACTCCGTGACCCAGCTCATGGGCCAATGTCATCACATCACGTGGTTTGCCGAGGTAGTTCAGCATGACGTAGGGGTGGACGTCCGTGACTGTGGGGTGGGCGAAGGCACCGGGCGCTTTGCCGGGCTTGACCCCTGCGTCGATCCAGCCTTCGGTGAAGAAGGGTTTTGCCAGCTCGCCCATTCGGGGATCAAAGGCTGAGTAGGCGACCATGACCATCTTCTCAGCTGTGGGCCAGTCGACGATTTTGGGATCTTCCATGGGCAGGGGGGCGTTGCGGTCCCAAACTTGCATGGTGTCTAGGCCGAGCCACTTTTTCTTGAGCGCATAATAGCGGTGGGAGAGTTTGGGGTATGCTTTAACTACAGCATCACGCAGGGCTTCGACCACTTCAGGCTCGACTTGGTTGCTCAGGTGGCGACCTGTCTGGGCCGTCTCCATGCCGCGCCAGCGGTCCATGATCTCTTTTTCTTTGGCTTGGGTGTTGTGCACACGGGCAAAGGTTTTGATGTTCTCGCCAAACACATCGGCCAGCTCACGCGCACCTGCTTCGCGGTTGTCGCGGTTGGGGTCGGTCATGAGGTTCAGCGTGCCCTCGATGCCTAATGTCTCACCGTTCACATCAAATTGCAGACCAGCGATTGTCTCGTCGAACAGACGCTCCCATGCGTCACCCACAACGCCCATATCGTGTAGGAACTTCTCCATCTCATCGCTAAGCTGGTAAGGCTTCATCGCGCGGATACGCTCGAAAATAGGAGTGTAGCGGGCGAGGTCGGCGTTTTGGCCCAGCAGCGCGTCAAGATGGGCGTCCTCGAGCGTGTTCAGCTCAAGCGTGAAAAAGACAAGCGGCGTGGTGAAGTTGGTGATTGCTTCTTGCATGTCGGACATGAATTTGGCGCGGCCGGAGTCTGTGGTCACCTGATAATAGCGCAGACCTGCGTAGGACATAATGCGGCCAGCGATCTGGTTGATCTTCTCATTGCGCAGTACGCACTCAAGCAAACCTGCGGCGTCAAGCGCGCCGAGCTTGCCCTCGTAATCGCTCGCAAAGCTGGCGCAGGATTGCTCAAGCCAGTCGAGATCACGCTTCAGCTCTGGCGCGTCTTCGCCTGCGTAGAGGTGATCGAGATCCCATTCGGGCAGGTCGCCGAACGAAGGCTTTGCACCAGAAGCATTGGCGTCGCGGACAGGGAAGGGAAGCGTAAACATGGATAATCCTTTGATCGTTTGGAGAATATGTAAGGGCGCTGTGCACGAGGGGCAAGGCGTCAGCCATATATCCGCAGCATCTCGTTAAGATCGTCTAAGGTATTGGCCTCGGCTATCGGTTTATCATGGCGCCAGCGCAGCATACGGGGGAAGCGCAGGGCCACGCCGGATTTATGGCGCGGGGAGGCTTGGATGCCCTCGAATGCAATCTCAAAAACATGATGCGGGTTGACTTGGCGCACAGGTCCAAAGCGCTGGAGCGTGTTTTTGCGCACCCATGCAGTGATTTCGTGGAACTCTTTGTCCGTTAGGCCTGAGTAGGCTTTGGTAAACGGCACCAGCGCGTCACCATCGCGGACTGCGAAGGTGTAATCGGTGAAGAGGTTTGCGCGGCGGCCAGAGCCTGCTTGGGCATAGATCATCACAGCATCGATCGTCAGTGGGGCCAATTTCCATTTCCACCAATCGCCTTTTTTGCGGCCCGCGAGGTAGGGGCTGTCGGCACGTTTGAGCATGAGACCTTCGGCGTGCGCTTCGCGAGCGCGGTCACGGTAGGCTTGCAGGTCTGCGGGGGTAGTGAAGGGGAGTTGAGGAGATAGTTTGACGGGGGCTTCTGGAGGGAGGTTAATGCAGGCTTGCTCCAGAGTGGCGCGGCGATCGGCGAATGGCATGTGGCGGATGTCCTCGCCCTGCCATTCGAGCAGGTCGTATGCGTGCAGCACCACGGGAGCCTCTGTCAGCAGCTTCTTGGGTACCGTTTTGCGGCCAATGCGGGGTTGCAGGGTGTTAAAGCTGGCCGGATATGGCTCACCCTCGTGCCAGACAAGAAGTTCACCATCCAGAACAGTGCCATCGGGCAGGTAATCCACAGCACGAGCGAGTTCGGGGAAGCGGTCGGTCATCAATTCTTCGCCACGCGACCAGACGAAGTGCTGGCCGCCACGCAAAATGAGTTGGCCGCGAATACCGTCCCACTTCCATTCAGCGCGCCAGTCTTCGGGCGTCTCAAGAGATTCTGGACCGCCTTCGAGCGCATAGGCGAGGTAGAAGGGAAAGGGGTGTGAGGCATCTGCGCTGGCGTCCTCAGCCTCAATCAGCGCGTGCCACGTGGTATCGTCAGGGTGCCAGTTTCCCATGAGACGATGGGCGAGTTCTGCCTCGTCACGGTCTGTGGCGCGGGCAAGGCCTCGGGTCATGAGCTTCTGGCTGACGCCTACGCGCATGCCGCCTGTGATGAGCTTGTTAAAGATGAAGCGTTCCGTTCCGCCGAGGCGGGACCAAGCATCCAGCACGAAGGCCTTCTTCGCCTCGTCGTCTGCCTTATAGACCTCACGTAGATCTGTGATCCATTGCGATAGGGAGCGGTTGTCTGTCGTCTGGTTGGGCGGCAGCACGAGGGCGATTGTCTCGGCCAGATCGCCGACGATGGAATAGCATTCCTCAAAGAGCCAGAGCGGGATGCCTGCGACTTCTGCACCCCATTCGCGCAGCTTTGTAGTGGTCACAGCACGCTTGGGGCGACGACCCGAAAACAGCGCGATGGTCCAGAGTTTGTCAATGTCGTCTGCTGCATGAAAGTAGTCTGACAACGCGTTGACTTTTATCGTGGTTTTGGTGCTTTGATCAATGGCAGTGAACAGCGCGGCAAAGGCTTTCATGCGGCTTCACCACTCTCTTCTTTGGCATCAAGGCTCTCACCTTCAAACTGGGTTGGGACCACTTGTGCGTTATAGCCTTTTTGATTAAGGTATCGCATCAATATATCAGTGTAACCATGTGTTAGATATATATTTTCAGCCTCTATTTGTTTGATTGCCCAGAGTAATCCCGCCCAATCTGCATGGTCGGAGATGATAAAGCCGCGATCCCCTGCACGGCGGCGGCGGACACCGCGCATCGCCATCCATCCAGAGGCAAATCCACTCTCTTGGGGCCCGAATTTCTTGGACCATGCAGAGCCGAGGGCAGAGGGAGGTGCGATTACCATAGCGCCTGCGTGGGTCTTGGCAGTGACATCTTTGTTGGCCAGTACCGTGTCGGGTAATTCGATCCCTTGGTCCCGCATGATGGCGTTCGTATTCTCGATTGCCGTGTGGCAGAGGATCGGGCCGAGAGAGGGGTCGAGCATGGACATCAGGCGTTGTGCTTTGCCCAGAGAGTAGGCCCCAAGGATTGCGGTTTTGCCCTGATCGATGCAGGAGCGCCACCAGTCATTGATCTGTGCGGCGACAACCTCCTGTGGCTCCCAGTGGAAGACGGGGAGGCCAAAGGTGCTCTCGGTGATGAAGTGGTGGCAGCGGACAGGCTCGAACGGAGTGCTGAGGCCATCGTCGATGACTTTGTAATCGCCCGATGCAACCCAGACTTCGCCCCCGACTTCGACGCGGATCTGGGCAGAGCCGGGGACATGGCCTGCGGGGTGGAAGGAGACGGTGGCATCGCCGATGGTGCGTTGTTCGCCGTAAGCGATGCCCTCGGCGTTGATCTCGCCCAAGCGGTGGCGCATGACAGGCAGGGCCTCATGCGTTGCCAGATAGCTGCCCATGCCCCAGCGGGAGTGGTCCGCATGGCCATGCGTGATCAGCGCACGGTCCACCCGCCGCCATGGGTCAATGTAGAAATCGCCAGCAGGGCAGTAGATGCCTTCGGGGGTGAATGTGAGTACGGGTGTTTTGCTCATGCCGCTTAACTTAGGTGGCAGAGCGGGCAGGGCCAGCCCCAGTCTGTGATCTAGCCTGTGGTGGTGTTGAGAAACAGATGCGCGATCTCGTCAAAGATGGGGGTGCGCATCTCTCGCTTCTCCATCAGGACTTCATGTTCGCCGCCCTCAACCATGCGCAGCTGGCCGCCTTTCCAGCCTTCCATGCGGGCGTGAATGCGCGGCACATCAACGATCCGCTCGTTCGTGCCGAGATAAGTGATGCAGGTAACGTTTGGGGCTGCGCGTTGGGCCAGATGTTTCGTCTCAGTCAAAGCTTCACGGAGCCAGACATAGCTGGGACCGCCAAGTTGTAGCTCGGGGTGCGCCACAAACTGGTTGCGCATCATGTCGTACATTTCCACGTCTGTTGTCAGCATGTTATCCTCAAACGGTGCTGTGAGCGGATAGGGGGTGCTGTTGGTGCCGATGGGCAGACGGTGGCCCTGATTGAACTTTGGCATCCATGTGCTGAGGAGTTTCGCGGGAAGGCGCATGTGCGGCTCTATGTGAATGCCCCACATGGGTGCCGAGAAGGCTACGGCCTGAACGGGCAGTCCCTCTATCACAGCGCGCAAGCCGATGCTGCCACCCATGGAGTGGGCCACAAGGAAATATGGGCGGGGCAGGTTAAGCCCGCGTGCGGCATGCATCATGGCGGCCACGTCTTTTTGATAATCAGGGAAATGTTCAACGTGACCCGTGAGCGGATCATCAAGCATGCGGTCGGCAAGGCCCTGACCGCGCCAATCGGTGGCTATCGAGGACAGGCCCCGCGCTGCAAATTCGGCAGCTGCGGGGCCATATTTTTCAATGTATCCAGTGCGGCCCGGAAAAATCAGGATCGTGCCTTTTGATCCCTCAACGTTCCACACGCCCAGCCGTATTCGCTTACCGTCAGATGTTTCGGCCCAATAGGCCTCTGCCGGAACAGGTCCGGGGTGAATGTCGGTAAAAAGAGGCGCAGGCGTGAGTGTCATTGGTCTGGATCAATTAGGCCAGTGCAGAGGCGAGTTTCATCGCCATGCCCATGTCGCCATCTACTTTGAGTTTGCCTGTCATGAAGGCGGACGTTGGATTGGTGTCGCCGGTCATGATGCCTTGGAATGTTTCTGGATCAGCGCTGAGTGTGACATCTGCCTCTTCATCGCCGGCATGGACGTCTGTGTCGTTAACCATAACACAGCCTTCGCCTTCGATCTCGAACTTGACTGTGCCGCCGATTTCAAGGCCGTCCATTTTCGCAGACAGTACTTTTACAGCTTCGTTGATCATGTCGCTCATTATTTAGCCCTTTTTTGGCAAATGGTGGCGGACACACTGGAATTCGGCCCGTCACCTGTTACATTAATTTGTGTTATGGTCAGATACATCGTCAACCTCAAACATACCGTTACGGCACTTGGATGTGCTGTTTTGCTTTGCGGCCCCGCATACGGGCAGCAAAGCCCGAAGATTGCCGAACTTTTGAATGAGTTGCGCATGGCTCCTGCGGAGCAAGCGCAATCTGTTGAGCGAAATATACAGCGCGAGTGGTCCAAGTCAGGGTCTGCAGCGATGGACTTGCTGCTCAAACGGGGGCGTGATGCCATGGCTGTGGGAGAGTATTCGGTCGCTATCGATCATTTTACTGCGCTTACTGATCACGCGCCTGATTTTGCCGAAGGGTTCCATGCGCGGGCCACTGCTTATTACCGTGCTGATCTGTATGGTCCTGCTTTGGATGATCTTGAGACGGTGCTGGCGCTCAACCCTGATAATTTCAATGCTATCTTCGGCCTTGGCGTATTGTTCGAGGAGTTGGGGGATAGCCGCCGCGCCGCCGAGCTTTATCGCCGTGTTTTGGCATTGAACCCGCATCATGAGAACGCTGAGAAGGCGCTTGAGCAGCTGGAATCAAGCGGCATCGGGCGTACGCTCTAATCCAAGTTAGGAATTTGCGGTGAACACGCAAGGCAGGGTTGTGGCCGTTTTAGGCCCCACCAATACCGGAAAAACGACTTATGCTATAGAGCGGATGCTGGGACACCGGACGGGGATTATTGGTCTCCCGTTGCGGTTGTTGGCGCGTGAGGTATATGACCGCATAGTTGCTGTGCGTGGGCCGTCCGTGGTGGCACTCGTCACGGGCGAGGAGCGGATTGTGCCGCCGCGCACGCAGTATTGGGTCTGTACTGTTGAGGCGATGCCCGAGGGGATGGGCGCGGATTTTGTTGCGATTGACGAGATACAGCTTTGTGCCGATCCTGAACGGGGGCATGTGTTTACCGATCGCCTTCTGCGAAGTCGCGGCCTTCACGAGACGCTGTTTATGGGGTCTGACACCATGCGCGGCACGATTGCAGAGCTGGTACCAGAGGCGCAGTTCGTCCGGCGTGAGCGGATGTCCGAATTAACCTACTCAGGTCAGAAAAAGATAAGCCGCATGCGTCCACGCAGTGCGATTGTCGGGTTTTCGGTTGAAAATGTATATGCCATCGCAGAATTGATCCGCCGTCAAAAGGGCGGTGCTGCGGTTGTCATGGGCTCCCTTAGCCCGCGCACGCGCAACGCGCAGGTGGATATGTATCAAAATGGTGAGGTTGATTATCTGGTGGCCACAGATGCCATCGGGATGGGGCTCAACCTCGACGTGGATCATGTGGCTTTCAGCAGCCTGACAAAGTTTGACGGGCGGCGGATGCGCCCCCTTGCGCCCAATGAACTGGCCCAGATCGCGGGGCGTGCAGGCCGGGGCATGAAGAACGGGTCGTTCGGCGTCACAGGTGATGTGCATCCGCTGGACGATGGGGTGGCGCAGGCGATCATGGATCACCGCTTTACCCCCCAGAACAAGATCAACTGGCGCAACCCGCATTTGCAATTTGGCACCATAGCGGGGCTTGTGAAGTCCCTTGAAGTGGGGCCAGATCATGAGCGGTTGGTTAAGGCGCGTGAAGCGGACGACCTGCGGGTGTTGAAGCATTTGGGCGAGGATGCCGAGATTGCTGCGCGTTGTACGGACGGGCCATCGGTGAAATTGCTTTGGGATGTATGCCGCATTCCTGATTTCCGCAGCATCTCGAACGCCGAGCATTCTAACCTGCTGGAGCATATCTATAATCACTTGCACCAGCGCGGCAGCATCCCTGACGACTGGCTCGCGCGGCAGATAAAGCGGATTGACCGAACTGACGGCGACATTGATGCGCTCTCCAAACGCTTGGCGTTTATCCGCACATGGACATACGTTACCCAGCGCAAAGGTTGGACAAATGACGAAAGCCATTGGCGTAACGAAGCGCGTGTCGTAGAAGACAGACTGTCGGATGCGTTACACGAACGCCTGACCCAAAGATTTGTAGACCGGCGGACATCAGTTTTGTTGCGGCGGCTAGGACAGAAGGAAGCCATGGTGGCCGAAGTAAATAACGAGACCGGTGAAGTAACCGTTGAAGGCGAATTTGTAGGCAAGCTGGACGGTTTCCGTTTCCGCGCTGACAAAGGGGCTGGAACGGCAGAGAATAAAACGATCAAGACGGCAGCGCTTCAAGCGCTTGCTCCGCAGTTCCATCTGCGCGCGGATCGCTTCTATAATGCCCCTGACACAGAGATTGATTTCACCGAGCAGGGGGGCCTGATGTGGGGCAGCTCCGCGGTGGGTAAGCTTGTCGCGGGGTCGGACGGTCTCAAGCCGCAAGTTGAAGTATTTGTGGATGATGTGGCAGGGCTGGATGTAGCGCAGAAGGTTCAGCGCCGCTTGCAACACTTCATTGACCGCAAGGTAGCAAGCCTGTTTGAGCCGCTTGTTGCACTCAAGAATGACGAGGCCCTGACGGGTCTGGCGCGTGGCTTTGCTTTCCGCATGGTTGAAGGCTTTGGCGTGCTACCTCGTGCCGATCTGGCAGCGGAAGTGAAGTCACTGGATCAGGATGCGCGCGGCGCATTGCGCAAGCATGGCATCCGCTTTGGCCAGTTCACGATCTTTATGCCGCTTCTGCTGAAGCCTGCGCCAACGCGTCTGCGTCTGGTTCTGTGGTCGCTGACCAAAGGCCTATCTGAGTTTCCCGAATCGCCCCCACCAGGTTTGGTGACGATTCCTGTGGATGCCAGCGCACCAGCAGGGTCAGACACGATGTCTGGCTACCGCAATGCGGGCACCCGTGCGATCCGTATCGATATGCTGGAGCGTTTGGCTGACATGCTGCGCGGCGAAGATTCGCGCGGCGGGTTTGAGGCGAAGGCGGATATGCTTTCGATTTCTGGCACTACGCTGGAGCAGTTTTCTGATCTGATGCGCGGCTTGGGCTATAAGGCCGAAGCAGGCGAGCGGGCGAAAGTGAAAGCTGTGACCGAAGTTGTGCCACCTGCGACTGAAGTGTCTGCGGATACACCTGTGATGGATGCGGGTGAGACACCTGCTGCGGGAGCTGTGACCGACGAAGTGGCTGTGCCGACTGAAGAAGCACCCATCGCCGAAGTTTTCGAGACTGAAATGCCTGTTGGTGAAGCGGTAGACGCAGCGATTGCACCTGTGGAGATGGAAGCTTTCTATACCTTTACATGGGCGCGTCCTGCGCGGCGTCAGCAGCCTGCGGGTGGCGACCGTCCCAAGGGTAAGGGAAAGCCGAACCCACGTGGCAAAAAAGGTGAGCTTGACGCGGGCAAGGGCAACAAGAGCCAGAACTTCTCGGCGCGTCCACCCAAGCCCGAGAAGAAGATTGATCCTGACAACCCGTTTGCGGCCGCTCTTATGGGCCTCAAGAACGACAAGTGAGCGATCAACCTGCGGAAAAACTACGGCTAGACAAGTGGCTGTGGTACGCGCGGTTCTTTAAAACACGCACTCTGGCGGCGAACATCGTCGGCGGAGGCAACGTACGGATCAACGGTGCGCTGGCCTACAAGCGCAGTGCGACAATTACGCCCGGTGATGTGCTGACCTTCCCCAAAGACGATCATATTCGCGTGATCCAAATTGATGCATTGGGGGAGCGGCGCGGCCCTGCACCCGAGGCACAGACGCTTTATACCGACTTATCGCCGCCGACGCGCACTCCCAAGGATATAACGACGGCAAATCCTGCATTCGAGGGGAGTGGCCGCCCGACCAAGCGTGACCGCCGTCAGCTTGATCTTTCTAAGGCGCGCCATCTTGAATGATGGGCGTACCTGTTCTAGCTAAGTGTCAACCAAATCTGATAGAGATATTCCCCTATGACCTATATCGTGAACGACGCCTGTATCGCCTGCAAATACACCGACTGTGTCGAGGTCTGCCCCGTGGATTGTTTCTATGAGGGCGAGAACATGCTGGTGATCCACCCTGATGAATGTATCGACTGTGGTGTCTGCGAGCCTGAATGTCCTGCCGATGCCATCCGCCCTGATACAGAGCCGGATATGGAGAAGTGGGTAGAGTTCAACCGCAAGTATTCGATCCTTTGGCCGGTCATCATTACAAAGAAAGATCCGCTGCCCACAGCAGAGGAAATGGACGGTAAAGAGGGCAAGCTGGATATGTTCTCTGAGACTGCGGGCGAGGGCGGTTAAGTCTGCTTGCGCGATTCGTACGCTTTCGCGCACTGGTACCCCATCGTCATGCTATGTTGGCATTTGCCCTCCCTTTTAGGGGGGGCATTTTTATGCTATACTCTCCTCAATGACATCAATCTTGACACACAAAGACGCTGTTCCACCACGGCGCATTTAACCCTTAAATCTTAGACGCAGTTTCTGCGGGCATTGCCTCGTGGATCCTTGCGTTTGTTGTGCGCTGCTCGTGGCGGGCAGCACCCTTACAGGAGTTTGAAGAGTATGACTAAATCCAAAAAACTTGATTTCCGTCCCGGTGAATTCGTCGTCTATCCTGCGCATGGCGTTGGACAAATTTCCTCTGTCGAGGAGCAGAAAATCGCAGGCACAACGCTAGAGCTGTTTGTGATTGCATTCGAGAAGGACAAGATGACTTTGCGTGTGCCAACGCACAAAGCGACCGAGATCGGCATGCGCGCTCTCAGCTCCCCTGACGTGATCGAAAAAGCGATGAAGACGCTGAAGGGTAAGGCCAAGGTCAAACGCGCCATGTGGTCGCGCCGTGCCCAAGAGTACGAGCAAAAGATCAACTCTGGTGATCTGATCGCCATCGCCGAAGTGGTGCGAGATTTGCACCGCACTGACGACCAGCGGGAGCAGTCATATTCCGAGCGCCAGCTTTATGAAGCGGCTCTTGAGCGTTTGACCCGTGAATTTGCTGCGGTGTCGAATGGTGATGAGTTGGGGGCCGCCAAGCAGATTGGCGATGTGCTGCAAAGCCGGATCGCACCTGTGGTCGTCGCCACCTAATTCTGACCAACGCGAAGTACATGGAGCCGCGCCTGTTTCAATCAGGTGCGGCTTTTGTCTGCTCAGAACAGAGCCGTGCAGGCCAGCAGAACAGCCACTTCGCTCAGTTGTTGTCCCGCGCCGAGCACATCGCCCGTTTGTCCGCCGATCTTGCGCTTCGCGAGAGCGCCGACAGCTGCGCCAATCACAAGGGTGAGGGCGATCAATATGATCCCTGATCCTCTGATACAAAGCAGAGTGATCACCCCCGCAAGCGCCATGCCCAAGAATGCTGTGTTTATACTTGGCCGCCCCACGCTGTGCGACAACCCGTCGGTGCGTGCGTGGGGGAGTGCCTGCATGAGAACTGGCATGATTGCACGTGACAAGGTTGCGGCTGCAACAATGGCCAAAGGGGCTGTTTCCAGCAAGACCGCCAAAGCACTCACCTTTGCGATACTCACCAAAATTAATGCCAGCACGCCGTAGGTCCCGATCTGACTGTCACGCATGATCTCCAAACGCCGCTCAGGTGTGAACCCGCCCCAGAACCCATCAGCGCAGTCGGCCAGCCCATCCTCATGCATCGCCCCTGTTCCGAGGGTCATGGCTCCGAGCATGAGGGCACCAGCACCCCACGCTGGCAGGCCCAACCATAATCCGAGGATGCCAATCAGTGCACCAACAGCGCCAATACCAAGACCCACAATCGGATAAGCCCAGACTGCACGAGGCCCGTCCATGAATGCACCTTCGGGCAAATGTGGCAGTGGCAAGCGCGTCAAAAGCACAGCCGCGAGCCAGACGTGACGCAGAGGGTCGTTTTTATCCATCAGTATGCCCTTTCACTGCTTGTGAGCCGCGTCCTATTGGGTAAACAGGCAGTAGCAATCTGGCAATGAGGGTTATCAAAATGGCTGAGTTTTCTGATCTGGACGGTTTTCGTAAGGCTTTGGCTGACATGCCAGTTGTGAATGTGGTGGCCCGTGAGGGCGCAGCAGAGCGCAACAGCCAGTTGACCAAACCTCCAGGTGCTCTGGGACGGCTTGAAGATATCGCGCAGTGGTATGCAGGCTGGCGTGGTGATGTGCGTCCCAAAGTAACTGCGCCTCAAATCATTGTTTTCGCTGGAAATCATGGCGTTGCGGCCCAAGGTGTCTCGGCCTTTCCACCAGAAGTAACAGAGCAGATGGTGCTAAACTTCCAACATGGTGGTGCAGCGATCAACCAACTTGCCCGCGCAGCAGGGGCAACTCTCGACGTGTATGCGCTTGAGTTGGACCGCCCGACGGATGATTTCACCAAAGGTCCCGCTATGTCCGAACAGGATGCGGTGTCGGCACTGCTGGCTGGCTGGAACGCAGTGCGCGAAGGTGCCGATCTGCTTGTGGTAGGCGAGATGGGCATCGGCAACACCACACCCGCTGCCGCCTTGGCCGCGGCCCTGTTGGGCGGTGATGCCGCGGACTGGACAGGGCGCGGTACCGGTGTCGACGATGCAGGGCTGGCCAATAAGAGCCGCGTTGTCGCCGAAGGCTTGGCGTTACACAAGGACGCTGGCGACGGCATAGAGATAATGCGCCGTCTTGGCGGACGCGAGCTTGCGGCAATGGCAGGGGCAATTGCCCGGGCGCGCAGCCTGCGCATCCCCGTCATCCTTGACGGTTTCATCTGTACTGCAGCCGCTGCCTGCCTTGCGTATACGACAAAAGGTGCACTTGATCACTGCATCGCAGGGCACCTCAGTGCAGAAGGCGCCCACGCCCGCTTGTTGGACGCACTTGGCAAAGAGCCGCTGCTATCGTTTGGTCTGCGCTTGGGAGAAGCCTCTGGGGGGGCTCTTGCCATCCCGATCCTCAAAGCAGCACTTGAGTGCCACAGCGGCATGGCTACCTTTGCCGAAGCGGGCGTCAGCGCAGGCTAATCGGCCTCGCCGCCTTCTATCTTTCTTGGCCTTATACCCTCCGGGGGCCCTTTCCTGAAAGGGGAAGGGTGGGGCAGCGCCCCTCCAACGATCTATCCAGATCAGGCCTTTTTAACTTCATCTTCTTCCGAGCGGTTGAGAAAAGCGGTCTCAAGGTCTTTCTCGAGTTCCTTGGCGCGCTTCACATAGGCCGCATTATCCGCAGGAGCGACATCGGGTCGCCAAAGCTGGGCCAACTCGCGCACTGACATGCGGTCGTGATGATAGAATATGCGCTGTGCTTCCGCGGCCTCGTACTCGGAGAGGCCAAGGTTTTCGAGAACGTAGCGGCCTGCGCGTAAGGAGCTGTCAAACATCTCGCGCACGATGTCGTCTGCACCCGCTTGATAGAGGTGATAGACGTCTGTGCGGTCATGTGCGCGGGCGACAATATGCAGGTCAGGCCGCTGGGCGCGGGCATAAGCCACCAATGAACGCGCCGATTTGCGATCATCAAGTGCCACGACCAGCACCCGCGCATCGGCCAGTCCCGCTTTTCTTAGAACATCGGCGCGGGTGGGATCGCCAAGGAACGCTTTGAACCCGAAGCGGCGCATAACAGCAATAGTGTCAGGGTTGTGATCGAGCACAACAGTCTCGAAACCAGAGGCCTGCACCAGACGGTTCACAATCTGGCCAAAGCGCCCGATGCCTGCAATGATCACAGGGCCTTCTTCGTCAATTTCGTCATCGGGTGGGCGTATGTGCGCATCAGCACTGCGTTTTGAGATTATATCATGCAGAATGAACAGCAGCGGCGTAATGAGCATTGTCAGTGCTATCACCAACAAGAGTGTCTCGGCTACAGTGTCGGGCATGACGTTTGTCGCGACCGAAAAACTCACCAGAACGAAACCGAATTCGCCTGCTTGGGCGAGGCCCAGTGCAAACAGCCATTTGTCGCGACCGCGCAGTTTGAACATGTGACCAAGGACAAAGAGGATTGCCCCTTTTACCAGAATAACGAGCAAGGCCATGCCGAAGATGATCACAAAGTCAGAGGCCAACAGCTCAAAATTGATGCCGGCTCCTACAGTGATGAAGAACAGGCCAAGGAGTAGCCCCTTGAACGGCTCCAAGTCGGTCTCGAGCTCATGGCGGAACTCGGAGCTGGCCAATACCACGCCCGCAAGGAATGCGCCAAGTGCGGGTGACAGGCCGACAAGCATCATCAAAAATGAGATGCCTACGACAATCAGCAAGGCAAGGGCGGTATACATCTCGCGCAGTTTGGCGGAATGGATGTAGCGAAAAACTGGGCGGGTGAAGAAGACACCTGTGATGATGATCCCAGCGATTGCCCCGATGGTGACAAGGGTCACACCCCACGCGGGCAGGCTGTCCACAAACATAAACGCTGCATCTGCGGGGGAGGAACCATGGTCCGTGCTGTGTGATGCGCCTTTGCTGGGGTCCACCGAGATAGAGCCATCGGGCGATACCGTCGCAACAGGGAGCGTGACAACGATGAGGGGGAGAAAGGCCAGCATCGGGATGACTGCAATATCCTGTGCAAGCAATACGGAGAAAACAGACCGCCCGCCTGCAGTTTGCATCAGCCCTTTTTCGGAGAGCGTTTGCAGCACAATCGCGGTGGAGCTGAGTGATAGGGTGAGGCCGATGGCAAGTGAGACCCCCCATGGCTGGCCATAGGCCATGGCGATGCCCATGAGCGCAAGTGTGCTCAGCCCCACTTGTAGGCCGCCCAAACCCAGCAGCTTGTGGCGCATATCCCAAAGGGCTCTGGGCTCCAACTCCAGACCGATGAGGAACAGCATCATCACCACACCGAATTCGGCGAAATGCTGGAGGTCTTTTGTCTCAGCTCCCACAAGTCCCAGAACGGGGCCAATCAGAATGCCTGCCGCGAGATAGCCCAGCACCGATCCCAATCCAAGGCGTGCAGCGATAGGCACGGCGATCACGGCGGCGGCAAGA
The DNA here is from genome assembly GCA_963934545.1 of uncultured Sulfitobacter sp. Lineage (GTDB taxonomy): Bacteria > Pseudomonadota > Alphaproteobacteria > Rhodobacterales > Rhodobacteraceae > Sulfitobacter. Next base: position 3,379 of record CAWVZA010000017.1, on the reverse strand, counting down.
TAAATCGAAGCCTGAAACAGAAAACCTTCCATGGAAGTCCTTTAAGTGGGCAGCGGGCCGTCGCGTTTAAGCTGGTCCATGACGATTTGACTGTGAACGCGAGCAACTGCTTTGTGGGACAGCAGCACTTCGTGAATCAGCCGGTTCAGGGCGGGTAGGTCTTCACAGTAGACCCGCAATAAATAATCTGCATCCCCTGTCATTGTCCACGCGCTCACAATCTCGGCACGGTTGGCGATAAGGCGCGCAAAGCTGGTGGAATGCTCCGGTCCGTGGGTGCCGAGGTGGACCTGTACAAAGCCTTGCACTGCCAGCCCCAGCTTTCGCGGCTCAAGCTGGGCTGTGTATTTGCGGATCACCCCTTCGGCTTCCAGCTTTTGACGACGCCGCCCAATCTGCGAAGCGGAAAGGTTGAGTGTTTCCGCCAACTGATGAGCCGTGAGGTGCGCATCGGTTTGCAGAGCGTCAAGAAGGCGTTTGTCTATGTCGTCGAGCATGGCACGGGGCTTTCGCATGATGATGCTTTATTGTGCGGTATTTCCGCGCATTATGCCATATTTGTGCGCCATTATGCGCAAAATTTGTATGTTCTGAGCGATATGGTCAGGCTGACAGCACCAATCAGGAGATCACATATGGGCCCGTTCCTGCACGATGCACCGAAATCGATCATTAGCCCTGAGAATCCCGCAGGCACGGACGGGTTCGAGTTTGTCGAATATGCCTCTCCCGATCCCGACGAGCTGCGCGAGGTTTTCCGCAAAATGGGATACGCACATGTGGCCAACCACAAGACGCAAAAGATCGAACTCTGGCAGCAGGGCGATATCACCTATGTGCTGAACTATGATCCCGACAGTTTTGCCGCGAAGTTTGTTGAAGTGCACGGTCCCTGTGCGCCGTCGATGGGCTGGCGTGTGGTGGATGCACAAAAGGCGCTGGCCCATGTTGTTTCGCAGGGGGCCGAAGAATACACTGGCGACGGCAAAGTATTGGATGTCCCTGCGATTATGGGGATCGGTGGGTCACTGCTGTATTTTGTGGACCAGTATTATGACACTTCTCCCTATAACTGGGAATATGATTGGATCGCGCAGTCAAAGCCGGAAGGTGTGGGGTTCTATTACCTCGATCACCTCACGCACAATGTGTTCAAAGGGAATATGGACAAGTGGTTCAAGTTCTACGGTGATTTGTTTAACTTTCGCGAAATCCGGTTTTTCGATATCGCTGGTAAGTTCACTGGGTTGTTCAGCCGCGCATTAACGTCGCCTTGTGGGCGCATCCGCATCCCGTTGAACGAAGACCGTGGCGAAACGGGCCAGATTGTAGCCTATCTCAAGAAGTATAATGGTGAGGGCATCCAGCATATCGCAGTGGGTGCGCGCAATGTTTATGATGCGACCAATACGATTGCCGAGAATGGCCTGCGCTTTATGCCGCCGCCGCCAGAAGCCTATTATGAGTTGAGCAAGACGCGGGTCGCCGATCATGAAGAGCCGATCGAGCGGATGAAGAAGCACGGCATCCTGATCGACGGGGAAGGCGTGGTTGAGGTCGATGGTGAGGGCGGGCGGGAAACCCGTATCTTGTTACAAATTTTCTCAAAGACTGTGATTGGCCCAATTTTCTTTGAGTTCATCGAACGCAAAGGGGATGACGGCTTTGGAGAGGGGAACTTCAAGGCGCTGTTCGAGAGTATCGAACAGGAGCAGATTGACAGTGGTGAGTTGTCTACGACCTAAAGTCTTACGTGCTTTATGATCAGGAGGTGCGCAGGACAGTGTCCTGCGCATTTCATTTATACTGTATGGATCAGACGCTATGTGGTCTCTCCGGACACGGGGTATGCAGCTGCCTTATGGCATCTTCAACACAACGTTGCGGCCACCTTTTGAGTAGCGCAGTTGGGAGTTGCTGATAGCGCCTACGCGGCCCCCGTCGATGCGATCGCCCACTTTTACTTTTTTGTAGCGTCCATTGCCCAACCGCACCAAGGCGCGGCGGCTGGACGGTTTGCCGTAGATGCCGATCAAGTTCACTTTGCGTAAATTGATCGCATTTTTGACAGTGGCGCTGCGGGCAACAGAAGCTTTGGAGGGTACGCTTGGTTTGACCGTACGTGGTGCGACTGTTGCTGCAGACGCAACGCGGGTTTCTTTTTGCGGTGCCACACGCTGGGCGCGTTTTACGATGTGCGAGAAGTTGCGCGGACGCGTATCAGGACGTATTGATGTGGCTGTTGCAAAGCGCGTTGCCACAATGGCTGCAGGTGTTTCAACAGTTGGTGTGGTTGGCACCAGCAGTGCGGCGGCAGCTGCGGTTGCGGAAGATTCAGCGGCGGCTTTTGCGCGGGCTTCTTCTTTTTCCGTGGCTTGCTTTGCGGCGTCATCTGCCTCTTTTGCGCGATCTTGAAGCGAGCGGGGGCGCAAGGCAGGCCGGAAGGCTGCAAGCTCACCGCGACTTACGCCGCCGAGCTGGACACGCTCAGAGCGCTCTGCAAGGCCGAGAGGACGGTTTTGAGGCCGTAGGGCAGCCAGAGCGGACGTCGCTTCAGGTGCTGTGACCGTAGGCTGCGCAACAAAACGTGCGAGTGTTACGGGCGGCTTAAGCGGAGGACTTGCCGCGAACAGAGTGAAACCGCCGGGGGTCACGACACCGTCTGCCGTGGGAACAACGAGGCCGTTGCTGTCAAAATCTGTGCGCTGACCAAAAGGTGGTGGAGAGATTGCAGCGGCAAGTTGAACGCCGTTGTCGATCTCTTGGGGCGCGGGCAGGGCGAGTGCATCACTCGCGCCTGTGTTGGGATCAATACCACTGCGGTAAACGGGCGCATCCACTGTGTCAGGATCAGACAGTGGGGTGGTCGGGGCCAAAGGCCAGATGCCTGTTACTGCATAGCGTGCAGCGGCTTCAGCTTCGGTGATTACTGGGACTGCGGGTTCGGGGCGCGGGTTCATTGCGGCCTCGACGGCCGTGGTCGCTTCGGCAGACAGGACAGGATCGAGAGCCGCGACCTGAACATTCTCCGAAGTGTCGGTTTGCGCAGGATCAATGCCGTCAGGCGTACGGATGATTTCGGGGTCAATTTGGTTTTCAGGGGCGGATGCAGTGGCGCGTGTCTTATCCTTTTGGATCAGGCCCGCGATGCCATCGTCAAGGAAAACTGCCGCCCAAGCAGCCACACCAGCGAGGAAGACAAGCAGTATTACCGTCATGATCAGGCCGAGGAAGCGTGGCTTACCGCCCACTTCTGCCGTACGGGCGCCAAACACGGTCATCCGTTCCGCTTCGCTGCCCGTTGGATGAAGGACAGGTTTGGGCGCCGGCATTGGTGCTGCGGCACCTGAGCGTGGTTTGCGGCGACTTAGAAAACCAC
>CAWVZA010000016.1:0-27355 GCA_963934545.1 uncultured Sulfitobacter sp. | reverse complement strand
TAACGTTTTCAGGTAAGATGACATTCGGCTTGCTTGCAGCAGACGTCACTTTGGGCTCCAAGCCGCCATTCGCTGCAGTAGGAATTCAGGCTGGCTCTCGTAGTACGCGGGGGACTTTGAATTCCACATTCTCTATTGCCGTCTCGACCAATTCCTCCGTCACGGCGTAGCGCGCTTTGAAGGCGTCGATGACTTCGTTGATGAGGACTTCGGGAGCGGATGCGCCTGCGGTGATGCCGATGCTGGTGATGCCGCTCAGGGCGCGCCAGTCGATGTCGTCGGCACGTTGGACCAGTTGAGCATACGCGCAACCTGCACGCGAGCCTACTTCGACCAAGCGTTTTGAGTTGGAGGAGTTGGGGGCGCCGACTACAAGCATGGCGTCGCATTTGGGCGCCATGGCTTTCACCGCTTCTTGGCGGTTGGTGGTGGCATAGCAGATGTCTTCTTTGTGTGGACCGACGATTTTGGGGAAGCGTTTTTGCAGGGAGGCCACGATGTCGGCGGTGTCGTCGATGCTCAGCGTGGTTTGGGTGACGTAGGCGAGTTTGGCCTCATCACGGACCTGCACGGTGGCCACGTCTTCTGGTACTTCGACGAGGATGACTTCGCCTTCGGGAAGTTGACCCATAGTGCCGACAGTTTCGGGGTGGCCCTCATGGCCAATCATTATCATTTGCAAACCTGCATCCGCGTGGCGCTGGGCCTCGATGTGGACTTTGCTCACTAGGGGGCAGGTTGCATCGACGTAGACCATGTTGCGCGCCTGAGCCGCGTTTGGCACAGACTTGGGCACGCCGTGGGCAGAAAAGATCACGGGGCGGTCGTCTGGGCAGTCGGAGAGCTTTTCGACAAACACCGCTCCCTTTTCGCGCAAGCCGTCGACGACGAATTTATTGTGCACGATTTCATGGCGGACAAAGACAGGTGCACCCCATTTCTCAATCGCCATTTCGACGATTTTGATTGCGCGATCGACGCCTGCGCAAAAGCCACGCGGGGCGGCGAGATAAAGGGTAAGAGGTTGTTTGGTCATAACTGTCTCCTGCTAAAAACAGAAGTAAGGGTTTCAGCCTCCCCCGTCCAGATGAACCGGACAAATTGTGGGAGTGGCAGAATGTCTTGATCTCAGCTGGCGGCTACAGTCTCGCCAGCGTCGCGCGGCTCGCGTGCTGGGCGGCCAATAACATCGCGCAAATCATTCAAATCGATGAAGTTGTCGGCCTGACGGCGTAAATCGTCAGAGATCATTGGCGGCTGGCTGCGGATAGTGGAGACAACGGAAACGCGCACACCTTGACGTTGGAGGCTGGCAACCAGCGGCGTGAAGTCCCCATCGCCAGAGAAGATCACGATGTGATCAACACGGGGAGCAAGCTCCATCGCGTCAACGGCGAGCTCGATATCCATGTTCCCCTTCACCTTACGGCGACCCATGCTGTCAGTGTATTCCTTGGCCGGCTTTGTCACCATGGTGAAGCCGTTATAGTTCAGCCAGTCGACAAGGGGGCGGATTGGGGAGTATTCGTCATTCTCGAGCAGGGCGGTGTAGTAGACGGCGCGGAGCAACTTGCCGCGGCGCATGAATTCTGAGCGGAGCAATTTGTAGTCGATATCAAAGCCGAGGGTTTTACCCGCCGCATAGAGGTTCGATCCATCAATAAACAAAGCAAGACGTTCGTCTTTGTAAAACATCATATGGCCTCTTTAATGAATTGCGCACGATGCCGTGCGGTTTGAAATAGTTTATTCGACGTGCTGGAACGTAATATATAGCCCTCAATCTGGTATTTGAAAGTTTATGCATGACGCAAAGTAAAGACAGGGGAAAAAGTAGCGTAATTTCGCCCACGAAACGCCGTTTATACCTGATCGCATTGGGATCAAACCTTAATTTTGAGGATGAAGGTCCGCTTGGCACATTGAGAGAGGCGGTAAGGGCGCTGGAGGCACAAGGGTTTGCGATTCGAATCTGTAGCCGATTTTTCGATACGCCCGCATTTCCTGAAGGTTCTGGTCCGAATTTTGTAAACGCAGCAGCAAGTGTCGAGTTTGATGGCACGGCAGCTGAGGTCTTGGCGCAGTTACATGACGTTGAGGCACAGATGGGACGGATGCGCGCAGTGCGGTGGGGTGCGCGGACCCTTGACCTCGATCTGATTGCAGGGGGCGTGGAGGTGTTGCCTGACGTGAAAACCTATGAATACTGGCGTGATTTGCCACTTGAGCTGCAAAAAACGGAGGTCCCGACCCAGTTGATCCTGCCACATCCGCGATTGAGCGAGCGTGCATTCGTGTTGGTGCCGCTGATGGATGTGGCACCCGAATGGGTCCATCCGGTAAGTGGAATGAGCGTGCGTGAGATGCATGACGCCTTGTCTGACGTTGCGCGTGAAGAGGTGATTGTGCTGTAATACCTGCTTGTAAATCAGGGCGAAGAGGCCTAGGTACCGCCTTCTAGAAGAAAATTTATTGGAGCGTCCAATGGCCCGCGTTACAGTCGAAAATTGTGTTGATAAAGTACCGAACCGGTTTGAACTGGTCATGTTGGCTGCGCACCGTGCGCGTGAAATTTCCGCTGGCTCCACAATCACTGTGGACCGCGACAATGATAAGAACCCTGTTGTGTCGCTGCGTGAGATTGCAGACGAGACCCAAGGTGCGGACGATCTGCGTGAGCGTTTGATCGAAAGCAACCAGACCCAGATCGAAGTTGATGAGCCTGAAGAGGACGCGATGGCGATTCTTATGGGTGTCGAGCAGGACAAACCTGAAGAAGACAGCATGTCCGAAGAAATGCTGCTGCGTCAGCTGATGGCGGCGCAAGGGCAAGGTTAACTTGTCACGAACAAACGATCCGTATGAGGGTGCAGGCAGATAATGGCTACTACTGCCGATGACCTCGTCACATTGGTTCGCGGGTTTAACCCCAAAGCAAACGAAGCGCTGATGCGCGCGGCCTATGCTTACGGCGAGCGGATGCACCACGGACAGTTGCGCCACTCTGGCGAGCCCTATTTTACACATCCAGTTGCTGTTGCTGCCATTCTTGCGGAACAGCAGCTTGATGATGCCACGATAATCACCGCATTGCTGCACGACACCATCGAGGACACGCCTGCGTCTTATGGCGAAGTGCAGGAGTTGTTTGGCACAGATGTAGCCGAGCTGGTGGACGGGGTGACCAAACTCACCAACTTGCAGCTCACGTCTTCTGAAACGAAGCAGGCCGAGAATTTTCGCAAGCTGTTTATGGCGATGTCCAAGGACTTGCGGGTGATCTTGGTCAAGCTGTCGGATCGCTTGCACAACATGCGCACGATTAAGGCCATGCGTCCTGAAAAGCAGGTGCAAAAGGCCCGTGAAACCATGGATATCTTTGCGCCGCTCGCGGGTCGTATGGGTATGCAGTGGATGCGCGAAGAACTAGAGGATTTGGCGTTTCAGGTGCTAAACCCCGATGCGCGCACGTCCATCATGCGCCGCTTTATCACATTGCAGAACGAAACTGGCGACGTGATCGAGCGGATCACTAGCGATATGCGCAAAGAGCTGTCCAATTCTGGTGTTGAGGCTGAAGTTTTGGGCCGAGCGAAAAAGCCGTATTCGATCTGGCGTAAGATGGAGGAGAAGGAACAGTCCTTCTCCCGACTGTCGGATATTTACGGGTTCCGTCTTGTTGTGGCGACGGAAGATGATTGTTACCGCGTACTGGGTGCTATCCATCGTCGTTGGAGCGCCGTTCCAGGGCGGTTCAAGGACTACATCAGCCAGCCCAAGACCAACGGGTATCGTTCAATCCACACAACCGTGTCGGGCCGTGATGGAAAGCGGGTAGAAGTGCAAATTCGCACGCGCCAGATGCATGATGTGGCAGAGACTGGTGTAGCAGCGCATTGGTCCTACCGTGATGGTGTGCGCTCCAAGAACCCCTTCGCGGTTGATCCAGCAAAGTGGATTGCACAGCTGACAGAGCAGTTTGACGGCGAGGATGATCATCAGGACTTCCTCGAAGCGGTCAAGCTGGAAATGTATACAGACAAGGTGTTTTGTTTCACGCCTAAGGGTGAAGTGATCAAATTGCCGCGCGGTGCGACACCGATTGATTTTGCCTACGCCATTCACACGCGCATCGGCTCGGGCTGTGTGGGGGCCAAGATTGACGGCATCCGCGTGCCGTTGTGGACGCGGGTTAAAAACGGACAATCGGTCGAGATTATCACTGCTGAAGGGCAAACACCCCAGAACACTTGGCTCGAAATTGCGACTACGGGTAAGGCCAAGACCGCGATCCGTCGCAGTTTGCGCGAAGTGGACCGTGAGCGGTTCATAAAGTTGGGTCATGAGCTTGCGCGGTCCGCATTCGAGCATGTGGGCAAGCACGCTACGGATAAGGTTCTGGCGACTGCTGCGCGCGCGTTGCAGATCAAAACCATCAATGATCTGCTTGAGCGGTTGGGCAGTGCAGAGATCGCAGGTCGTGACGTCGTGCGGGCCGTATATCCCGAGTTGGACGAAGTCTCAGGCGATTTGGTAGATCGCAAACGTGCAATCGTTGGCCTTGAGCCGGGTCAGTCGTTTGACCGCGCGCCCTGCTGTGAGCCATTGCCCGGTGAGCGGATCGTAGGGATCACGTTTCGGGGGCGTGGTGTGACGCTGCATGCAATCGATTGTGACCGGTTGAGTGCCTATGAGGACCAGCCTGAACGTTGGCTCGATCTGCGCTGGCATGACGGTAGCCACCCTGCTGTGTATGGTGCGACGATTGATCTGACAGTTGCCAATGATCGTGGTGTCTTGGGGCGGATATGCACGTTAATCGGGGAGGCGGGTGCGAACATTGCTGACCTGAACTTTGTCGATCGCAAGCCTGACTTCTTCCGCGTGCTTGTCTATGCAGAAATGCGCGATGTGGCGCAGTTGCATACGCTCATGCTGACGCTGGAGGCAGACAGTCATGTGGCTGCATTGGCGCGCTACCGCGCAAGTAGCCCTATTGCGGCGGAGAGTTTGCTGGCAGAGGATGGCGCATGATCTTTAAGCGGCGTGATCCCAAGACATTTTTGCGCGCCTTGGCGGAACTCTTGTGGCCGCGTGGCGGATGGGGGCGTGCATTTCATTATGTGAAGCACCGCGTGCGGCGTTTACCCGACAGCCCTGAGCGGATTGCGCGGGGGATTTGGGCGGGGGTTTTCATTACGTTCACACCGCTTTTTGGCTTCCACTTTTTCTTTGCGGTGCTGATCGCCAGAATTATGAAGGGCAATATCCTTGCCTCTTTGATGGCTACGTTTGTGGGCAATCCGCTGACGTTTGTTTTCATCACGCTGGCCTCGCTCAAAACAGGCCATTGGATGCTTGGGACCGAGTTGCAGGAGGGTGAGTTGCGCGCGTTGAGCCGCAAGTTCGCCGATGCGGGCAGTGATTTATGGCATAACTTTATCTCCATATTCACGCCTGCGAAAATGGACTGGTCCGGCCTAGCGATTTTTTCGCGAGATGTGTTTTACCCGTATTTGATGGGTGGCATTGTGTCCGGTATCTTCTTTGGCACTGTGGCCTATTATGTATCTGTTCCGTTGCTGCGCGCTTATCAAAAGCGCCGCAGGGGCTTGATCAAGCAAAAGTTTCAAGCGCTGAAAGCTAAAACTGCCGCGAAAGCGGAAGAGAAAAAACTGGCGGCGAAAGAAAAGAAGGAAAAAGCGAATGGGTGAGCTGGGCAAGTTGCGGTTGGGTGTGAACATCGACCATGTGGCGACTGTGCGGAATGCGCGGGGCGGTGATACACCTGATCCATTGCGCGCGGCGCGAATTGCGCAGGAGGCGGGGGCTGATGGTATCACTGCGCATCTGCGTGAGGACCGTCGCCATATTTCGGATGCGGATATTGAAGGGCTTATGGACATCCTGACTGTGCCACTCAATTTCGAGATGGCAGCCACGGATGAAATGCAATCGATTGCACTGCGTCATAAACCGCACGCTGTTTGCATTGTACCGGAAAAGCGCGAGGAGCGGACAACCGAAGGCGGTCTGGAAGTGGCACGTGAAGAGAATAAACTGGCGCATTTTATCGCCCCTCTGCGTGAGGCGGGGTGCCGTGTGTCGATCTTTATTGCCGCCGATATGCGGCAAGTCGAGGCGGCACACCGCATTGGTGCGCAAGTGGTTGAACTTCATTCTGGGGCCTACTGCGATGCCTATCACGAGGGGCGTTTTGAGGCCGCTGACATAGAGTTGGCGAAGCTGAGCGAAATGGCGACATTCGGGCATTCACTCGGTCTTGAGATGCATGTGGGGCATGGTTTGACCTATGATACTGTATCGCCCGTTGCCGCGTTTCCTGAAGTGGCTGAGCTGAACATCGGGCATTTTCTGATTGGCGAAGCGATATTTTTGGGTCTGGCCCCTGCTATGGCCGAAATGCGCCGCCTGATGGACGAAGCGCGGGCCTAAAGTATGATCCTTGGTATCGGCACTGACCTTGCGAACATCGAGCGTATCCAAGGGACGCTTGATCGGTTTGGCGACCGCTTTCGCAATCGTGTGTTCACCCAAGTCGAACAGGCCAAGGCCCAGCGCCGCAAGGATATTGCAGGCACTTATGCAAAGCGTTGGGCGGCAAAGGAGGCCTGCTCAAAAGCGCTGGGCACAGGCCTGCGCATGGGGATCAGCTGGCGTGATATGGCGGTGAGTAACCTCAAAACGGGCCAGCCTGTGATGGAAGTGACAGGTTGGGCAGCAGAGCACCTTGCAAGTATGACGCCCGCGGGGCATGAGGCGATCATTCACGTCACATTGACCGATGATCACCCTTGGGCACAGGCGTTTGTTGTGATCGAAGCACGTCCCATAACCTGACCAAAACCCTGCACACCTTGACATAGGGGCCGCCCCTGCCCATGAACGCTAAAAAAACCCAATAGGAGCGCCGAATGGCCAAGACTGAAACGACGGGCAACGCGATTGTCGAAACGATCAAGACAGTTGTTTATGCCCTGCTGATTGCTGGCGTGTTCCGCACCCTGTTTTTTCAGCCGTTCTGGATTCCGTCAGGGTCGATGAAGCAGACGCTTTTGATTGGTGATTTTTTGTTTGTCAATAAGATGGCCTACGGCTATTCCTTTGCGTCATGCCCCAGTGTGATCGTACCGAGTGTTGGCCTCAACATTGATGCGAAAAAGCTGTGTGGTGTCTTTGATGGCGATAACACGCGCCTGTGGGGCGGAGAGCCTGACCGCGGCGATGTGGTTGTATTCCGTCACCCGACAACAGGCCGCGACTATATCAAACGTTTGATTGGTCTTCCCGGTGACAAAGTGCAAATTACGGATGGCATTATCCAAATCAATGGCGAAGCCGTGCCGCAGGTTGCGGACGGTAATTTTGAAGAGTTGATGGAGCTTCAAGGTCCGCAAGGTCTGCGTCCACGCTGTGCCACTGGTGCGGTGGGCAATGGCGGCACTTGTATCAAAGAGCGTGCGATTGAGACTTTGCCCAATGGGGCAAGCTACGCGGTTCTGAACATTGGGCCGCAGGGATCTGACCGCACAGGTGTCTATAATGTGCCTGAGGGACAGTATTTTTTCATGGGCGATAACCGCGACAATTCTACTGATGGGCGTTTGGCGCCTGCAGCGGGGGGCGTTGGGTTTGTCCCTTATGAAAACCTGATTGGCCGTGCGGACCGTATTGTCTTTAGCTCTGGTGGGCGCTCTATGTTGTTCTTTTGGACGTGGCGCGGTGATCGTTTTTTCAAAGGGATCAAGTGAAGCTTTCTGCGGAACTCCGCGCTTTTGAGAAGCGGCTGGGCTATACGTTCCAGACGCCTAAGCTGCTCAACGAGGCTGTGACGCACGCCTCAATGTCGACGCCAAACCGTGATGACAACCAGCGGCTGGAGTTTCTGGGTGATCGTGTGCTGGGGCTGGTGATGGCCGAGGCGCTGCTGAACCTTGACACGCAGGCATCTGAAGGACAGCTAGCGCCGCGCTTTAACGCGCTGGTGCGCAAGGAAGCCTGTGCCGATGTAGCACGCGACATCGATATTGGCGATGTGTTGCGGCTGGGGCGTTCCGAAATGCTATCGGGTGGGCGCCGCAAACAGGCGCTGCTTGGTGATGCGATGGAAGCTGTGATTGCTGCGGTTTATATGGACGGTGGGTTTGATGCCGCGCGGGCGATGATCCTGCGGCTATGGGGCGACCGGACCACCTCTGTTAAAGAAGACGCGCGCGATGCAAAGACATCGTTGCAAGAATGGGCACAGGCGCGCGGCCTTGAACCGCCTGCCTATGTGCTGACCAAGCGGAGCGGGCCAGACCATGCCCCGATATTTACAATCGCGGCTAGGCTGTCGACTGGAGAAACTGCCAGTGCCACAGCAGGCGCGAAACGCATTGCAGAACAAGACGCCGCAGCATCGCTGCTGGCGCAACTGGAGCAAAATAAATGACCGATAGACAGATAAAGGATGACGAGGCGACAGAGCCGACACGCGCAGGTTTTGTGGCTCTGATTGGCGAGCCGAATGCGGGGAAGTCGACGCTGCTTAACCGTATGGTTGGCGCTAAAGTGTCCATCGTAACGCATAAGGTTCAGACCACGCGTGCGCGCATTCGTGGCGTTGCAATGGCAGGTCAAAGCCAAATTGTTTTTGTGGACACGCCCGGCCTGTTTGAGCCAAAGCGCCGTTTGGATCGTGCTATGGTTGCTGCTGCTTGGGGCGGCGCTGCTGATGCTGATCTTGTGGTGCTGCTGGTCGAGGCGAACCGCGGGATCACACCCGGTGTGCAGCGTATCCTTGACCGTTTGAACGAGCTTGGTGGCGGTGGTCGTGTGGCACTGGCGATCAACAAGATTGACCGCGTTGAGGCGCCGGTACTTCTGGGGTTGAGCCAGAAATTAAACGAGGCCTATCCGTTCAAAGAGACATTCATGATCTCGGCGGAACGCGGGCACGGGGTGGATGTGCTCAAGACATGGTTGGCGGGCGAAGTGCCGCTGAGCCCGTGGCTGTACCCCGAAGATCAGATTGCTGACCTGCCGATGCGGATGATTGCAGCCGAGATGACGCGAGAGAAGCTGACCCTGCGCCTGCACCAAGAGCTGCCCTACCACATGACGGTGGAGACGGAGAATTGGGAAGAGCGCAAAGATGGCTCTGCCAAGATCGACCAGCTGATCTATGTGATCCGTGACGGGCATAAGGGCATCGTGCTGGGCCATAAAGGCGAGACGATCAAGGCTGTCGGGAAAGAAGCGCGCAAAGAAATGGAAGAATTTCTGGGGCGCAAGATTCATTTGTTCTTGCAGGTGAAGGTACGGCCAAACTGGTTGGAGGAATCCGAGCGGTATTCCGAGATGGGGCTGGAGTTTAAGGACGGCAACCAGTGACAACTGGATCTGCCTGTGGCCTCTGCGGGATTGAGTTTATTCGCAAAATAGAGAAGAGGCGCGTGTTGTGGCACGGCTGACGGCGCGGTTTTGGGTCGATGCCTACCTGGCGAGGTTGCGTGTGTTTGACATTCCAGCGTTTGTTGTGGCGCATGGAGATGATACCGGCGGTGCTGTTTTGGTGAAGCTTGCGACATTGGATGGGAATGCAGTCCTCTTTCAACGCTCATTTGATTTGATGAGTGGTGAGCGGGTTTGGGTTGAGCTGTCCAAGGGTGCGGAGCGCGATGTGGATGCCGCTGTGGCCAAGCAGCGCTCGTTTGACCGAGATGTCTGGGTGATTGAAGTCGAGGATCGCGCGGGGCGTTATTTGCTGGATCAAGAGGGTCTTGCGTAATGGAATGGCGCGATCAGGGAATATTGCTCAGCTCGCGCCGTCATGGGGAAAACTCAGTTATTATTGAAGTGTTTACGCCAGCCCAAGGTCGCCATGCAGGCGTGGTGCGCGGCGGAACAAGCCGTAAGATTGCGCCGATATTGCAACCGGGTGCGCAGTTGGACCTGACGTGGCGTGCGCGGTTGGAGGACCATATAGGATCGTTCACTGTTGAGCCTGTCCGCAGCCGTGCTGCGGTGGCGATGAGTGATCGGCTGGCGCTGGCGGGACTAAACGCGGTGACAGGTTTGGTCAGCTTTTGCCTGCCAGAGCGGGAAGTGCATTTGCCACTCTATCAGCGGACGGAAGCGTTGCTGGACCTGCTGGGGCAAGGCGACGTTTGGCCACTGGCTTATCTGCGCTGGGAAGTGAGCCTGCTTGAAGAGATGGGCTATGGTCTGGATCTAACTGCTTGTGCAGTGACAGGTGCAGCTGATGGGCTGGCTTATGTCTCGCCTAAGTCAGGACGGGCGGTGTCGCATAAGGGTGCGGGGGAGTGGGCGGATCGGCTGTTGCCACTCCCAGATGTATTGTGCGGTGTCGGTGAGGCGCCCGATGCAGAGATTGCCGAGGCGTTTAAGACGACGGGGTATTTTCTGTCGGAACATCTCGCCGCTGATCTGGGCGGCAAACCTTTGCCGCCAGCGCGGGCGCGGTTTGTCGAGGCGTTCGACCGCTCGCGTTGAGAGGAGACGCCCTTAATCATCAGCGTTGAAAACCATTTCCAGACCTTCGGTGTTAGATAAGATCATCACATCCCCGAGGACTTCGGACAGGGTTGCAGCCTCTAGAGCCTTCAGGAAGACCATCTCGACCTCCAGATCAGGGCAGGCCATCTTTGTACTGCGGATGGGACCTGCATCAAACCACGGATAGGGCACAGTCATTGCGCCGAAGTGGCGGTTGCAGGGACCCTGACCTGCGATTTCGCCTTCTTTTGGAAAAGTTAGCGTTGCTGTGGCGGGAAATGGTGCATCGTTGAGGATTTTAAGGACCCATGTGTGGTCACCCCCACCATAGGCACGAACGGTTTCGTCTTTGCGGCAGGCTGCGAGCGTTATTAGGAGAACTGCGAGGGTCAGGAGCGTCTTCATGCGAGGGCTAATACTGTGTCTACGAGCGCGTCAAAACCGGCGCCAGGATCGGAGGGTGCTTTGATTTCGGGCAGGCCAATGAGTGTCGCGAGGATTGCAGTCGCAAAAGCGGGATTGTGCAGGCCAAACTGGTTCAGGAGGTGTTGGATATAGGTCAAGCGCTCTGCATCAACTTCAGCCATGCTGGCAGCGACGAGTCCATCGGTTTGCCCCCAGACACGCAGAGCTGCTTCGGACTGTGTTTCAAGAATATGGTGACCGAAGGCGCGAAGACGTGTGTCGGGGGCACCACTGCTCTCCAAGCGTTCCATCACATCTGCTAACGCCGCTGCATGCCAATGGCGGACTAGGGCGGCGTGGTAGGCGGGCACGTCTTTAAAATGCCAGTAGAATGAACCTTTTGTTGTGCCGAGGCGACGGGCCATAGGTTCTGCCGCGAGGGCGGCGGGTCCATCTGCGATGAGGACTTCAAAGCCAGCGGAGATCCATTTTTCGGGGGAAAGGCGTGTGTTGCTCATACCTATGGAGGTAGAGGGCGAAAGGGCGCACTGCAAGAGTGCGCCCTTCAGCATATCGGCAATGTTTAGCGCAATCGCTTAGCCAAGGATGCGGCGAGCGATAACTTGTGCCTGAATTTCGGCTGCACCTTCAAAGACGTTGAGGATGCGGGCGTCGCAAAGCACGCGGGAGATTTTATATTCCAGCGCAAAACCGTTGCCACCGTGGATTTGCAGGCCGTTGTCGGCTGCGGCCCATGCAACACGTGCCCCCAGCAGTTTCGCCATACCAGCTTCGACATCACAGCGGCGGCCCTCGTCCTTCTCGAATGCGGAGAAGTAGGTGAGCTGACGTGCGACCATAATCTCGACCGCCATCATCGCCAGCTTGCTGGAGACGCGGGGGAATTCGATCAGGGATTTGCCGAATTGTTTGCGGTCAATGGCGTATTGCATGGAGATATCCATGGCAGATTGCGCCACACCGATAGCACGGGCTGCTGTCTGGATGCGCGCGCTCTCGAACGTCTCCATTAACTGTTTGAAGCCTTTGCCTTCCTCGCCGCCTAAGAGGTTTTCCCCGTCTATATGGAAGCCGTCAAAGGCGATCTCGTATTCTTTCATGCCGCGATAACCGAGAACTTCAATTTCGCCGCCGGACATGCCTTCGGTCGGGAAGGGATTTGCGCAATCGCCCGGGTTCTTCTCGGCGATGAACATGGACAGACCTTTGTAGTTGTCTGTCGCAGGATCGGTGCGTGCCATCAGGGTCATGATCTGCGTGCGTGAGGCATGGGTGATCCATGTCTTGTTGCCTGTCACTTTGTAATCGCCGTTGTCGTCCTTCACAGCACGTGTGCGAAGGCTGCCAAGATCAGACCCTGTGTTCGGCTCTGTGAACACTGCTGTTGGTAGGGTTTCAGCAGATGAGAGGCGGGGAAGCCATTTTTGCTTCTGCTTCTCGGTGCCGCCCGCGATGATCAGCTCAGCTGCAATCTCGGAGCGTGTGGCTAGCGAGCCTACCCCGATGTAGCCGCGTGACAGTTCTTCGGAGACCACGCACATGGATGCCTTGGAAAGGCCAAAGCCGCCGTATTCTTCTGGAATGGTCAGGCCGAAGACGCCCATTTCGGCCAATTCGTTGATGACCTCCATCGGGATCAACTCATCCTTGAGGTGCCATTCATGTGCGAAGGGCTCCACTTTTTCGACGGCGTAGCGACGGAACTGCTCGCGGATCATCTCAAGCTCGTCATCGAGACCGGATGCGCCGACAGTGACATTCGCGGAGTGCTCCTGCATCAGTTCAACCAGACGACTGCGCGCTGCTTGGGTGTTGCCGCTTTGGGTCAGGGCTTGGATTGCGGGCTCCATAAGGCCGCGCTGATCTTCCTGACCGAGACCAAGGTCTTGCAGGCGGACGATCTCGCCTTGGTTCATCTGGATGCCACCGTAGATCTGCCAGAGGTATTCGCCGAAGGCGATCTGGTGGATCAGGGCTTCGGTTTCGCCGAATTTGCCCTCGGATTTCATACGCTCGGCCCAGCTTTGCATTTGGCGCAGTGATTGAGCGTAGGTGGCGAGCCATGCAAGGCCATGAGACGCAGTCTGGTTCTGTTCAACGAGGGCGTTTGATACGCGCCCGTCGTCTGTGACCATTGTACGTACTGTTTCAGTCGCACGGGCGAGAATCGCCTCAACTGGGCCTACCGCCGCTGCTGTCAGACCAAGGAGATCATCAAGAAGGCCTGGTGCCTCTATGTTCAGTTGTCCATCATGTGCCATCTATCATCATCCTTTTTAACTTAGCGCTCGGCATAATCACTTTGCAGGTGCGGCGCAACAAAGATACGTTTCGCTGCGGCAATTTGGACGAAAATTTCGCCATTGAATTCTCTTACCCCCGCTTACCTGTCTGGTATGTAGGGCCATGGATACTCTTTTCCCACTGTTATCACCTTCTGATCTCGTCCTTGCCGCCATGGTTGCCGTGTTGGCTGGGTTCGTAAAAGGTGTGGTCGGATTCGCGATGCCTTTGGTCTTTGTATCAGGTTTGACCACTTTTATGTCAGCAGAACTGGCATTGGCCGGCTTGATTTTGCCAACGCTGCTTGCCAACGTCCAACAATCTTTGCGGCAGGGGGTGCAGGCAGCCGTGCGCTCCACAATGGATTTCAGGATGTTCTTGGGTGTGGGATGTGTGTCGCTGCTCGCATCTGCGCAACTGGTTCGATTCTTTTCTGACCACATCATGATGGCGGTTATCGGTATTCCAGTTACCTTTTTTGCTGCGGTGCAGCTGGCTGGGGCGCAGTTTAGTCTGCGTAAGCCCAACACTACTTTGGAAATGATCGCAGGTGGCGTTGCTGGTGGGTTAGGCGGCGTATCGGGAATTTGGGGGCCACCAACCGTTGCATATCTGACGGCACTCGATACCACCAAGCACGACCAGATGCGCGTGCAAGGGGTCATTTACGGTCTAGGGGCGGTGGCGCTTCTGGTGGCGCATGTAATATCGGGTGTCGTGCGCGCAGAGACAATTGCGTTCTCGGTCGCAATGATACCACCAGCCCTTGTCGGTATGCAGGCAGGGATGTTGGTGATGGACAGGATTGACCAGCAAGTTTTCCGCAGCGCCACACTATTTGTTCTGCTTATTGCAGGGCTCAACCTTGTACGGCGCGCTTTGATGGGCTGACGTCAGCCTTGGCGGGCGACGGTAACACCTGAAATATCTTCAATAAATGCCACAATGCGCGATTTCACTGCCTCATCTTTGATGGATGAAAGTGCGTTAACAATCTCCATACTGGGATCACGGACAACCTTGTCACTTTGGGCGTCCTCATTGAGGCCCTCAAAGAAATAGGCAGGAGAGACATCAAAAATTTGGGTCAGCTCAAAGAGCCGGCTGGCAGCAATGCGGTTTGAACCAATTTCATACTTTTGAATTTGTTGGAACGAGAGACCTAGTCGCTGTGCGACATCCGTTTGGGAATAACGGTGCAGGGTTCGGATTTGCTTGAGTTTGCGCCCAACATGGACGTCTACAGGATGGGTCACTATTTATTACCTCAGGTTGTGGACCTCCTGACTTTCTGAAAATTTTCCCTTTGGATCAACTGGTAGATTTTTAAAATTTTTGAATATTTATAGTTCAACTTGTGATTATGTTTTTCATATTAAGGGATGATTTGTGTTGCGTCGATAGATGATTGATGCACATAGAGCGATATGGGAGATACTTCAAACACACCGAAACTGCCTCAGGTACAACGCGGCCCACCTGCGTTGTTGTACGAGATGATGCGTTCGTTCACCGCGTTAGCGCGTGTCCTTAATCTGACACAGGCCGTTGAGGAGTTGAATAGCACCCGACAAACAGTGAAGCGGCATATTTCCCAGCTTGAAGAAGCAATGGGGGCCAAGCTGTTTGACGTAGAGCAGCGCCGCTATGTGCTGACTGATTTTGGCCAACGCGCGTTAGAACCTGCAGAGTTGCTGCTTGATCAAGGAAAGATTTGGTACACAGGATCCTTCCAGCATGTGGGTGGGCTCCTGCGCTTTGCATTTGCTAGCGAAACTGGATCGCAGTATTTTCAGCAACAACTCCCGATCACCTCGATTTGGCAAGGTGAGTCAGGCCTGCTGAAAGCTGCAGTCAAAGCGTGGAGCATGAGCGAGGGGAAACTTGAGAGCCAACAGATGGCTCAAGTTCGTCCGTATCTACTGGTATTTCGGGAGAATTCTGAAGGCTGGATATGTACCGAGGTGGGTGAGGAATCATTCTATTCAAACTGGTATGGTTGGGCACAAGCGCGCAGCAGTGTTGGACTTAACCTTAATAGTTTTCAGGGTGGTAAAGAATTTGCATCGCTTGCAGATCGGCCGTTCCGCGATGTTGCTGCCACCCATGGAATACGTCTTGACCAGTTGATGGTTCAGTCGGTTTCGCCGGAAGATGGGGCGGTGAATACAGTCATGTTTGACCGGCTATTGATGGGAGTGCGTATGCCCGACGAGTCCCCTGCAGTGATATCAGTGGTAGACCGTTCTCGCGTTGTTCAAATTGCGGGTTTGAATGGTGATATTCTCGAAAAAATTCCCCCGCGGGCGAAGATTGACTTCAGCCTATAGTTGGAAATTGGATTTCTTTTCTGCAATTTGAGGTATCTTAAGGAGATACTGGAAGCGAAAGGGGGATCTCTATGACATTACTTACGATGGATGCGAGCGACAGGTTTGTCGCGAACAGCACGGAAATTTTTCAAAATCATGGTGTTAAGCTGGAGGTGGGTTACGATTTTGAAGTCTATCGTGAGCTTTTGGCCGAGGCGCGTCCTGATCACATTCTAGGCGATCCGTTTGATCCAAACTTGCACGAAATGACATCCAAGAATGCGCTGTGGATCGTCCGCCGTACGGCTGAAGGCAAAATCATGCACACTCAAGCGCTGCGGATGCTTGATCTCGATGGATTGAGTGTCGGGGCATATTTCACACGTCGATTCCGTGAGTTTCCGCCCTCAGGTGTTGATCTTGATTTAGACCGCTCGCGGTTCCGCGCAGGACCGTCAGCGAAGAAGATGCTTGGAACATGTGCCTATCAGGGTGAATATTGGATCGCCCCAGGCAACAGTGGCCTGCGTGGGCGAAGCTTGTCAGGTGTGTTGGGGCGTTATGCGTTTGTACTAGCGATGCAGCAATGGGACTCGGATCACGTTATGGCCTTCATGGTGAAAGCGACCGCAATGCGCGGGCTGGCGGAGCAGGGTGGGTATATGCACACTCAACCCAGTGCGTTGCGCTGGTACATCCGTGGTGTCGAGGCACCTGTTGAAGGGTTCATGCTGCACATGAGCCGTGATGATCTGGATTATGTTCTTAATCTGCCCGTCCAAGACTTCATCGCGATAGCAGCCTAGATCGTTAAAGTTTTATTAATTGTTCAAATAAAAAATGCCGCTGTATTCTGATGCAGCGGTCCTTTTTCTATTGAGACCGTCTGTGTCGCTTAGCGGATAACAGCAGCTTTCACATCATCATCGATATGCAGCATGTATTGCTCGAAGTTTTTGGCGAACATTGCAACCAGTTTGGCCACCTGTGCGTCATAAGCTTCCGCATCGCTCCATGTGCGGCGCGGATCGAGCAGGATGTCGGCGACACCTTCGACAGAGACAGGCACATCGAAGCCAAAGTTTTCGTCGGTCCGGAATTTTCCAGCAGTAAGCGAGCCGTCGAGTGCTGCGGTAAGCAGTGCACGCGTGGCACGGATAGGCATGCGGGATCCTGTGCCATAAGGACCGCCGGTCCAGCCTGTGTTAACAAGCCAGCAGGTCGCACCATGCTCGGCGATCTTTTCGCGCAGTAGGTTGCCATAGACTTCGGGACGGCGCGGCATGAAGGGCGCGCCAAAGCAGGTGGAGAAAGTGGGCTCAGGCTCGGTCACGCCACGCTCTGTTCCGGCTACCTTCGAGGTGAAGCCCGATAGGAAGTGGTACATGGCCTGTGCAGGGGTCAGACGCGCGATGGGAGGCAGTGTGCCGAAGGCATCGCAGGTCAGCATGATGATGTTCTTAGGGTGGCCGCCTACGGCCTTTTTCGACGCGTTCGAGATGTAGTGCAGCGGATAGGCGCAGCGCATGTTGGCTGTCAGGCTATCATCATCAAAGTCGAGGTCTTTGGTTTCTTCATCGTAGACCATATTTTCGATCACGGTTCCGAACTTTTCGGTCGTAGCGTAAATCTCTGGCTCGGCCTCAGCGCTCAGGTTGATCGTTTTTGCATAGCAACCACCCTCGAAATTGAAGGTGCCTGTGTCGGACCAGCCATGCTCATCATCGCCGATCAGTGTGCGGGACGGATCAGCAGAAAGCGTCGTCTTACCTGTGCCTGAAAGGCCAAAGAAAACGGCTGTGTCGACAGGATTGCCGATCGCATGGTTTGCAGAGCAGTGCATCGGCATCACGCCATTGTCGGGCAACAGATAGTTCAGTAACGAGAAGACGGATTTCTTATTCTCGCCTGCGTATTCTGTGCCGCCGATGAGGATGAGCTTGCGGTCAAAGTGTATCGCGATGACTGTTTCGGAGCTGCAGTCATGCTTTTCTGCATCAGCTTTGAAGCTAGGGCAATTGATGACGGTGAAGTCCGCCATGTAGTCGTCCAGCTGGTCGCGGTCGGGGCGACGCATCATGTGGCGGATGAACAGGTTGTGCCATGCCAGTTCGGTAACGAAGCGCACGTTGATCGCGTGTTTTGGATCAGCCCCGCCTACGAGGTCCTGCACGAAATAATCGCCGCCCTCCATGTGGGTCAGCATATCTGTGTAGAGAGCATCAAAGCCCGATTCGGACATTTCTGCGTTGTTGTCCCACCAGATCGTATCTTTTACGCTTTCGCTCATCACGACATGTTTGTCTTTGGGAGAGCGGCCAGTGAACTTGCCAGTGGTGCACAAGAATGCGCCACCTTTACCAAGTGAACCTTCGCCACGCTTGAGCGCGGTCTCGATCAACGCCGGCTCCATTAGGTTGTAATATACATTGCCGAGCCCTTTGATCCCTTGATCGTCGAGGCTGAAGTTCGGGTTTACCCGTCCAGTTTGCATGTATGTCTCCTTTGGAGCTGCGCGCACTACGCAGCGTATTGGGGGAGCCCGCACCCAAAAAAGCGCGAGCAAAAGTGGAATAGCGGCCTCATAGCATGATGATTTGCCAGTTGAACAGGCGCGTTTGTACAGTTAGCGCCACCAGTCCGCGAAATGCGCTGATCTTCGCTCGAAAGGCACGCGCCGCCATTGTGGCTTCGTTACCCGTTTTAAGGGCATTTTGGTGGATTGTTTGGAAATGTGAGGCAATTTCGGCCATTCCGAAACAAATCATGGCCGAAATAAGGCCGCGGGGTCATCTGATTCGCACTTAGGTATTGATTCGACAGCAAAAGGAGTGATCAGTGTTGGAAAAATAAAAATACATTGAGCAGCATAAGGAAACAGGCAGTGTCAAAAATTGCATCGGTGAACGACGACAGGAACATCCTGACGTCGGTCTCTATGACTCTTGAAGCCGAGGGTTTCGAGGTCGAAACATATAACGATGGTCAAGCCGCATTGGACGCGTTCAACAAGCGTATGCCGGACATGGCGGTACTTGATATCAAGATGCCGCGCATGGATGGAATGGACTTGCTGCAGCGCCTGCGCCAGAAAACCTCGATGCCGGTGATCTTTCTCACGTCAAAGGACGATGAGATCGACGAAGTTCTCGGCCTGCGTATGGGCGCCGACGACTATGTGAAAAAGCCTTTTTCCCAACGGCTTCTGGTAGAGCGTATTCGTGCATTGCTGCGTCGTCAGGATGAGGTGGGTGATACCGAAGAAACCAAAGTGATCGAGCGCGGCGATTTGCGGATGGATCCGCTGCGCCATGCAGTGAGCTGGAAGGGCAATGACGTGTCCTTGACAGTAACCGAGTTCTTGCTGCTGCAAGCCCTCGCACAGCGCCCCGGTTTCGTGAAATCCCGCGATCAGTTGGTGGATGTTGCCTATGACGATCAGGTATACGTTGACGAGCGCGCCATCGACAGCCACATCAAGCGCCTACGCAAAAAAATGCGGACTGCGGATGTTGAATTCTCTGCGATTGAGACACTCTATGGTATCGGTTACAGGTATAACGAAGAGTAATCTTGCCTGATGGCGATTGTTGAGAGGAACTTTGTGCGCGACCTGACCCCCGCAAAAAGCGATGGTGATGTTGTTCTGGGTGACGATTGGGTCACACCGGATAGTGCTGCACCGAATGAAATAAGAGCGCGCCGCGAACGGCGTGGTCTTATTTCGCTGCGTGCGTCGCCGCTCACACGGAAAATCATCACGTTCAACCTAATCGCGTTGAATGTGCTGGTTGCTGGTATTCTTTATCTAAAATCGTCGCGTGAAGGTCTTGCTGTGCAACGTGCCGCATCGCTGGTCTCGGAGGCAGAGTTGATTGCTGACGTTGTCGATGCCCAGCTGCCTGATGGGCAGGCCGTTGACCTGTCTGTCGGTGAAGGTGTCGACGTTGAGAAAACGCTCTCCGGCCTTGATCTGCGCAGTGGTATTCAGGTTTTTGTTTTTGACACTGACGGCGCGCTGATTTCCCAATTTGAGGGAAATCGTGACGCTATGGTCGCCGGCGGCGGCAATGATGCTAAAAGCAACACCATTCTGACAGATGGGCTGAGTTGGCTCTGGAACGTGCTGTCTTCGCCGTTCCAATCTGAAGCAGAGGCTGTGTTGATTGAGGACAGGCTAAAACCCCTTATTGCCGAAACCTTGGCCAATGGTGCGCAGATAAAAGAAGATCGCGATGAGATGGGCTCGACCCTCTTGGCGGTTGCCACGCCGATTGAGCAGGGGGGCACAGCTGTCGGCGTTGTCGCCATTGCCAGTGCGAGCGGCGAGATTGATCGCCTTGTCCGTGGAGAACGTGAACGTGTGTTGCAGATGTTCATCATCGCCACGCTTGTCTCCATTGGCCTCAGCCTGGTGTTGGCTTCTACCATTGCTAACCCGCTGGCTGACCTTGCCGCCGCGGCCGAGCCTGGCAGAGACAAAGATGCGCGAAAGATGAACCCGGGCCGTATCCGTATTCCTGATTTGACTGCACGACCTGATGAGATTCGACGATTGTTTGGCGCTTTACGCGGCATGGTTTCAGCGCTCCATAATCGCATTGAAGGCAACGAACAGTTTGCGGCTGATGTAGCGCATGAGATCAAGAACCCGCTTGCGTCGCTTCGCTCTGCTGTTGGCACGCTGCGCATGATCAAGCGCGAAGACCAGCGCAACAAGCTGCCTGATGTTATTGATCATGATGTGCGCCGCCTTGACCGTCTTGTGAGCGATATCTCTAATGCATCACGGCTCGACAGTGAGTTGGTGAAAGAAGAGGAAGAGCCGTTCAATTTGATGAATATGCTCGGCAATCTTGGTCAGTACCTTGGAGAAGATGCCAAAAAGAACGGCATCGACTTCATTGCGGATTTGCCTGAAGGACCGATCACTGTGCAAGGGCTCGAGGCCCGTCTGGCGCAGGTCTTTGTAAACCTGATCACCAATGCAATTTTCTTTTGCGAGGACGGCGATGCGATCCGCGTTTGGGCCCGCAAACGGGAAAATCGCGTACTGATTGTGATTGAGGATACTGGCCCTGGTATTCCGGATCAGGCGCTTTCCAAGATTTTCAAACGTTTCTATTCCCAGCGCCCTGATGAGCATTTTGGCAACAACTCTGGCCTTGGTCTTGCGATTTCAAAGCAAATTGTTGAAGCACATGGTGGCGTCATCGGGGCCGAAAATATCCGCCCTGCCGAGGCTGACATAGCCTCAGATCCTTTGGGCGCACGTTTCGTTGTAGGTCTGCCGATTTAATCAATGAACGATTCAAGTGTGATCTTGCATGCGACCTGTGTTTCGATTGCAGGGCGCGGTGTCTTAATCATGGGCCCGTCAGGCAGCGGCAAGTCGTCACTGGCGCTTCAACTTATCGCTCTGGGCGCTGCTCTGATTTCTGATGACAGGACCGTTGTGCGTTTTGAGGACAGCACTCTAATCGCTGCACCGCCTGCAGCAATAGCAGGCATGATTGAGGCGCGAGGTGTTGGCATAATATCGGTGCCGCATCTGGATGGCGCTTTGCTGGTGCTCACCATCGATATGGGGTGCACAGAGACGGATCGTTTGCCCGAGGCACATGTAGCCCACGTGTTGGACGTCACGCTGCCCTGTCTGCGCAAGGTTGACGCACCCTATTTTTCTGCAGCGATTTATGCCTATGTGCTTGGAATGCGAAAAGAGGCCATATGAGCGACCCTAATTCACCCCTGCGCCGTATTGTATTTGTGACTGGCCCTTCAGGTGCTGGCCGCTCCTCCGCGCTTAACGTGATGGAGGACGCTGGTTTTGAAGTCATCGATAATTTGCCGATGCGCCTTTTGCCTATGTTGTTTGACGAACCGGATCAGACGCGACCACTGGCCTTAGGAATTGATGCGCGTAACCGTGACTTCTCTACAAATACTGTAATCAATCTGCTGGGTAACTTGGCCAGTCGTGCGGGAGTCGTAGCGGAACTGTTGTTTTTGGATTGCAACGTCGATGTTCTGTTACGACGTTTCTCTGAGACGCGACGACGCCCTCCAATGGCGCCCGCTGGTCGACCCTCGGAGGGCATTCAGGCTGAGAAGGATTTGTTAGCGCCGTTGCGGGCACGCGCTGATGTTTTGATTGATACCACAGACCTCAATGTGCACGAGCTGCGCGCAGAGGTGGAACATTGGTTTGCGCCCGGAGGCAAACGGCATCTGTCAGTCACGGTACAATCGTTTTCGTATAAACGTGGGCTTCCACGATCGGTTGACATGGTCTATGACTGCCGCTTCTTAAAGAACCCCTACTGGGAGCCGTCCTTGCGGGCTATGAACGGGACAGATGCGCAGGTGGCCGCACATGTGGCAACTGACCTGCGATATGAAGAGTTTGCACAAAAGGTTCTGGACCTGAGTTTGCTTATTCTGCCTGCCTGTCGCGAAGAAGGGAAAAGCCATTTTTCTGTTGCGTTTGGGTGTACCGGAGGCCAACACAGATCTGTTACTTTGGCTGAAAGCCACGCTTTGCATCTTGCGGAAGCGGGCTGGCAAGTGTCAATAAAACATAGAGAGATTAGCGCACGACAGCGAACGGGGACGCAAAATACGTGATTGGAATTGTGATCGTAGCACATGGCGGTTTGGCCAGCGAATACCTCGCGGCGATCGAACACGTTGTGGGATCACAGATTGGTGTGCGAGCGATTGAAATCCGTGCTGATCATGATCGAACAGCAAAACAAGCCGAAATTTGCGATGCTGCTGATGCCGTTGACACAGGGCAGGGTGTTGTTGTTGTTACAGACCTTTTCGGTGGATCGCCCTCAAATTTGAGCTTGCTGGCCTGCCAGCCAGCTGGGCGGCGGATTGTGTATGGCGCAAACCTACCCATGCTAATCAAGCTTGCAAAAAGCCGTGATAAAACTGTGCCGGACGCCGTGCGCGCAGCGCTCGAAGCCGGCAAGAAATACATTGATGCCCAGAACATCAGTGCTGAATAATAGGGCTGCACCATGACTAACATCACTCTTGAAATCGTGAATGAAAAAGGTCTGCATGCGCGGGCATCTGCGAAACTGGTTGAAGTTGTAGAGGGTTTTGATGCCACTGCTGAAGTTACCAAAGATGGCATGAATGCATCGGGTGACAGTATCATGGGGCTTTTGATGTTGGCAGCGGCCAAGGGAAGCTTTATTGACGTTGAAACGTCTGGCCCTGACGCTGATGCGCTTGCAAATGCGCTGACGACATTGGTGGCGGACAAATTTGGCGAAGACATGTAGCGCGCAGCGCATGCAAAAAAGTTTCAGTGAGGTTGTCCACGTGACAGAGAAAACCCAACCTGTTGGTTCTCACGATACCCCCGAAGTCGAGAACGAGCAGGTAAATTTTGCGAAATATGATCGGCGTAGCCTGTCATATGCCTCTACGTTCGAGGATCCATGGAAGTCGCGCATGATTTCTGTGATGGAGCTGTTTACAGGTAAGCTTCGGATTTTGCAGATGATCCGCAAGTTCGAAAAACGTGGTGCCCCAAGCGGTCAACAGTTTTGGCGCGCAGCGTTGGACACCATGGGCATTGATTTGACCACACCCCAATCGCAGCTTGATCTCATTCCTAAGAAGGGGCCCGTGATTGTTGTCGCAAACCATCCGCATGGGATGGTGGATGGCATGATCTTTGCTGATTTGATCGGCCGAGTGCGCCCTGATTACCGTATTTTAACACGCTCGCTGCTGACCTCAATCGATGAGGTAGCAGGTAGCTTTATGATCCCTGTACCTTTCCCACATGATCCAGATGCACAGCGCAAGGGTGTGCAAATGCGCGCAGCCGCCATGAAACACCTCAAGGATGGTGGCGTTGTCGCCTTGTTTCCGTCAGGTGTGGTTGCTGCATCGGAGACAATGTGGGGACCCGCAGTAGAGGCTGAATGGAATGTGTTCACTGCAAAGATGATCCGTCGCTCTGGTGCACAGGTTGTGCCGATGAAGTTCCCGGGCCAGAATAGCCGTGCGTATCAGATCGCCAACCAGCTTTCACCTATGCTGCGCCAAGGATTGTTGGTGCATGAAATTGTGCACAGCTGCAATAAGCCGCAAGCGCCTATTGTTGGCCACCCAATTCCTCAAGAAGAGATCGACGCGCACGCGGATGACCCGCGCGGCTTCATGGAATGGCTGCGTGCCTGTACCTTGGCGCTTGACGAATAATTCGTTCTTCATGCTTGGCTTTAGATCGCTGGTAAAAGGCGGGGATTGACCTGTTACGCTTACCGCGTGGGAACAGGCACATCACCCCGATAGTCGTAGAACCCGCGCTGACTTTTGCGCCCCAACCATCCTGCTTCTACGTATTTTGTCAGCAACGGACATGGACGGTATTTGGTATCTGCCAATCCGTTGTGCAATACGTTCATAATCGCAAGGCATGTGTCGAGCCCGATAAAGTCGGCAAGCTCAAGGGGGCCCATTGGATGGTTTGCTCCCAGCTTGAGGGAGCTGTCTATGGACTGTACGTTTCCGACCCCCTCATAGAGCGTGTAGACGGCCTCGTTGATCATTGGCATCAAGATACGGTTCACGATAAATGCAGGGAAATCCTCGGCGGAAGCGGCAGTTTTGTTTAGGCGGTCAACGACCTCCTTGCACGCGGCAAAAGTCTCCTCATCCGTCGCTATGCCGCGGATCAACTCAACAAGCTGCATAACAGGTACAGGGTTCATGAAGTGGAAGCCCATGAACTTTTCAGGGCGATCCGTGCGGCTCGCAAGGCGAGTGATAGAGATCGACGAGGTGTTGGATGTAAGGATTGTCTCAGGCTTGAGGTGTGGCAGCAGGTCCTCAAAGATTGCTTGTTTGATAGTTTCGCGTTCAGTGGCTGCCTCGATTATAAGATCGGAAGGACCCAAATCCTTGAGAGCGGTTGTTGTTTTGATGCGGGCCAGCGCAGCTTCCATATCGGCCTCGGCAATCTTACCACGGCCAACCTGACGGGTCATGTTTCCTCTGAGAACTTCCATCGCAGCATTTAATGCGTCATCGCTGATATCGTTAAGCATAACGTCATACCCAGCGAGCGACATGACATGGGCAATGCCATTGCCCATCTGTCCTGCGCCAACGATGCCGATTGTCTGGATGTGCATGGCGTTTTCCTTTGTGTGTGTTGTGATGAGCTTACGGCGGAGTGTCGCCCTGCTGCAAGGGGCGTGGGCCGCTAAAACCTTAGCCAAATCTTCTCTTTAAGAGAATCATAAGATCGGCGCTCCGTTAGTCTTGTTGGGTGAGAAAAAAGGGTGGGCAATATGACCTATGATATACTGGGGCCGGGGGCCCTTGACTATTTACCGTGTCGGTACGGCACGTCGAAACTAACATTCCGGGGACCACGGCGTGCGTCGGAGGAGCCCTATGTGGCCTTCTTGGGTGGTGCCGCGAACTTTGGAAAGTTCATCGAACAACCTTTTCCGTTGTTGGTTGAGCATCTGACGGGAGTCACATCGGTAAACTTTGGGCAGATCAATGCAGGGATAGATGTGTTTGCCAAAGATTTGACTATTCTGGATGCGGCGCGAAGCGCGCAGGTTACTGTGGTCGAAGTGCTAGGCGCGGTAAATATGAACAATCGATTTTACAGCGTGCATCCGCGCCGCAATGATCGCTTTTTACATGCACTGCCTGATTTGAAGCAGTTCTATTGCGACGCTGATTTTACACAGTTTTCTTTTACGCAGCATATGTTGCGGCACTTGTATCTGCACGATGCCACTCGCTTCAAACAGATGCATCAAATGTTAAAAAAGACTTGGGTCAGAAGGATGCGACACTTGCTCGCACAACTGTCGTCTGAGGTCGTCCTTGTGCGGATTGGTGGCGCAGATGCTGGGGGGGATTGGCCGGTGGGGAGTGGGGCAGCTGCGACATTGGCCGATGATGATATGGTGGACCGTCTTGGTCCGCTGCTTGGTGCAATTATAGACGTACCTTCGGATAGTACAGGATCTTGTTTCCTTGGTATGGGGTTCTCTATGATAGAGGAAAATGCTGCTAAAGCAGTGCCTTCCCCGCAAGTGCATGCCGAGGTTGCTCGCGCACTGTATCCCGTGCTGGACCGTCTGATGTGAAAAGCAGAAGGCCCGCTGAGATCAGCGGGCCTTATTATTTATTCAGCTGGCGATCGTGTCTTTAAAGTTTTTCGATCAGGTCTGGCACGGCTTCGAAAAGGTCGGCAACGAGGCCGAAGTCAGCAACCTGAAAGATTGGCGCCTCTTCGTCTTTGTTGATCGCAACGATGATTTTGCTGTCTTTCATACCGGCGAGGTGCTGGATCGCACCAGAGATACCGATTGCTACGTATAGATCAGGTGCAACAACCTTACCTGTCTGGCCAACCTGCCAGTCATTTGGTGCATAACCAGAATCAACCGCAGCACGGGAAGCGCCAACAGCAGCTCCCAATTTGTCTGCAAGGGTTTCAACGAGCTTGAACTGCTCTTCAGAGCCGACACCGCGACCACCGGAGACAACCACACCAGCAGAGGTGAGTTCTGGACGGTCGCTTGCCGCGACTTTGTCTTCGATCCACTCGGACAAGCCAGGGTTGGCAGCTGCGGAGATTGCTTCAACGGAAGCGGAGCCACCCTCGTCTGCGGCATCGAATGTCGATGTGCGGAAAGTAATGACTTTTTTCGCGTCGGATGATTTGACTGTCTGCATGGCATTGCCAGCATAAATCGGACGCTCAAACGTGTCGGCGTCGATCACAGCAGTCGCGTCAGAGATGATCATTACGTCGAGTAGGCCCGCAACACGCGCCATCACGTTTTTCGCATCCGTGGTGGAAGGGGCTATGATGTGATCGTAATCACCCGCCAGTGACACGATCAACGCTGCCGTGCTTTCGGCCATCCGGTGGCTGAGGCTATCGTCTTCGGCCACAAGAACCTTGGATACGCCTGTGATCTTGGAGGCTGCATCACCAGCTGCGGCAGCAGAACCGCCACAGGCCAACACAACAACGTCGCCGATTTTGGCAGCGGCTGTTACGGCTTTTGCCGTCGCATCCATGGCCAATTCGCCATTGTTAACTTCTGCAAGCAGTAGAACAGCCATTATACGGCCCCCGCTTCTTTGAGTTTCGATACCAGCTCATCAACAGAGCCCACCTTGATCCCTGCCGCACGTGCAGCAGGCTCAACAGTTTTGACGATTTCCAGACGGTTGGTCACATCCACGCCGTAGTCGGCAGGTGTCTTCTCATCCATCGGCTTTTTCTTTGCCTTCATGATGTTCGGTAGGCTTGCGTAGCGCGGCTCATTAAGACGCAGATCAACGGTGATCACAGTCGGCATGTTCACTTTGATCGTTTGCAAGCCGCCATCGACTTCGCGTGTGACCATTGCTTTGTCGCCTTCAATCGCAACTTCAGAGGCGAATGTCGCCTGCGACCAGCCCATGAGCGCGGACAACATCTGGCCCGTTGCATTCATATCGTTGTCGATCGCTTGCTTGCCGCAGAGCACAAGGCCCGGCTGCTCTTCGTTGATGATCCCTTTTAGGATTTTCGCAACGGCCAGCGGCTCGATGTCGTGGTGGACATCTTCGGATGCGATTACAAGGATCGCACGGTCTGCACCCATCGCAAGAGCGGTGCGCAGTGTTTCCTGCGCCTGCTTGACGCCGACAGATACGACGACGATTTCGTCCGCTTGACCCGCTTCTTTCAAACGGATCGCCTGTTCGACGGAAATCTCGTCAAACGGGTTCATGGACATTTTGACGTTTGCAAGATCGAC